>CAZYKJ010000073.1:3563-4284 GCA_964648065.1 uncultured Gammaproteobacteria bacterium | reverse complement strand
GTCGAGACGACGGCCGTGACGGATCTGGGAAAAGGTCAGCTCGCGGCAGACCTGGTCCTTGAGCGGATGCGAGCACTTGAGGCTCTTGCAGATGAAGAGCGCATTGTCCTCGGGCGGATCGCCCGGGGTACAGACAGCCTTGATGACGTATCCCTCGACGGCGCTGCCGTCGAAGAGTTCGAAGCGGAACAGTGCCTGTCTACGGTCGAGCCAAAGGTCGAGAAAGAATTCCTCGCGCCATGGCTTGACAGTCATGATCTCGATAGAAGCTGCTTGCATCACGCGGACACCTCCAGGGGGCGCTAGTGAATCACGACGCTTGCGTATTGTCAATGTACAACTCCTTCGTACTCAAGCTAATCAGACTTTTCGTAACTCAACCAAGTTAACCGAACCCGACTCCCCGAGCGGTTCGCCGGCGACCATGACGATTTCATCGCCTTCGTCGAGCAGTTTTTTATCGCGCAAGAGCGACAAACTTTCTTCAATGAGCTTCGGCACGCTGTCGATTTTTGGAAGATGAAAAGCCTGGAGACCCCAAACGAGATTCAGTTGATGGACCACGCGCTCGGATGGCGTCACCACATACATCGGGATTTCGGGGCGTTCGCGTGCAACGAAACGCGCAGCTTGGCCGGACAGCGATGCAATCACGATCGCTTTGGCGTTGTTGGATCTCGCGAGAATCGAGGCGATGTTGGTCAGCGCTTCTTCTTCATTT
>CAZYKJ010000073.1:0-3553 GCA_964648065.1 uncultured Gammaproteobacteria bacterium | reverse complement strand
CTTTTCTCGGCCTCGATGATGGTTGCGCTCATTGTTTGTACAGCCTCGATCGGATGCTCCCCGCTTGCGGTTTCGCCGGATAACATGGTCGCATCGGTGTGATCGATGACGGCATTGGCGATATCTGAAACTTCCGCACGCGTCGCTCGCGGATTGCGAATCATGGAATCGAGCATTTGTGTGGCGACGATGACGGGTTTTCCTGCGGCACGGCATTTTTCGATCAGTTGTTTTTGGATGATCGGCACTTTTTCCGCCGGCATTTCAATTCCAAGATCGCCGCGCGCGACCATAATGCCGTCGACTTCGGCGATAATAGCATCCATATTGGCGACGCCTTCCGGCTTTTCGATTTTGGCGAGCAGACGAATAGGAGCTTCGGGCGATTCATTCAATCCCTTTGCCGCTTCTTCGACGAGCGAGCGCAGCTCGCGTATATCTTCGGGCTTGCGAACAAAAGACAGAGCAATCCAATCGACGTGATGGGCAACGCCAAAAACAATATCCGTGCGGTCTTTGTCCGTGATCGCGGATATCTTGGTTTCCGTTTCCGGAAGATTCAAGCCTTTGTGCGATTTCAAAATTCCGCCGACCGTCATCTCGCACGTAACGTCTTCGCCTTTAATGGAAAGGACTTTGGCTTCGAGCAGGCCGTCGTCAAAGAGGAGGCGTTGGCCGGGTTTTACATCTTCATGCAAATTGGGATAACTCACGGGAATACGTTTGGGAATATCGCCGGTACCGGATGTCAGAACAAGCTTATCCCCTTTTTTGAATTCCACGCCGGCCTCGGGCATTTCGCCGACGCGAATCTTAGGACCCTGGAGATCTTGCAGAATCGCGAGCGGCTCGCCGGTCATGTCGGAGACTTGGCGAATGCGTTCGATCAACTCGGCATGTTCTTCATGCGTACCATGCGAAAAATTGAGACGGCAGACATTCATGCCGACTTCGACAAGCTTTACCAAACTCTCGACGGTGTTAGTCGAGGGTCCGATGGTGCAGACGATTTTTGTGCGCTTACTCAGCATACTACGGTGCGTCTTTTTGATCGCCGAGAACGAGCGTGAGATTCAATGTCTTGCCATCGCGTACAACCGTAAGCGGCACGGATTCGCCCGGATTCAGTTTGCCCAGACGACCGGAAAGCGGAACCTCGACATTTAGCGATTGTCCGTCAAATGTCGTAATCAAATCGCCGTCTTTTAGCCCTGCTTTTTCTGCCGGTGATTTTGCGAGCACGCCCGGTGCTTTATCCGTTCCTTTGGAGATCTGCGCTCCCCCTTCGACCATGTCATAGCGAATACCGATCCATGGACGAACAATGCGGCCAAATTGACGCACGGAATCAACGGCGCGACGGACGGAATTGGAAGGAAGCGCAAAGCCCAGCGATTGCGCGCTATCGCTTACCGCCGTGTTTACGCCGATGACTTTGCCGTTCAGGTCGATCAGCGGGCCGCCGGAATTTCCGGGATTGATGGCGGCATCGGTTTGAATGGCCTCCTCGATTACCTCAGCCGAGGCTTCGTCATCACCTGCCCAAAGATGGCGGTTGATACCGGAGACAATGCCCATGGTCACCGAGTTTTGGAATTCGGCGAGCGCATTACCAATGGCGAGCACGCTTTCACCCGGGCGCACCAAGTCACTGTCGGCAAAATCGAGGGACGGCGCATCTGTCGCATCAATTTTAAGAATCGCCAAATCAAGCACGGAATCGACGGTTAGTACCTTTGCCGGATAGGCACGGCCATCGGATGTCACCACTTCGTATTCGACATTTTTTCCTTGTACGACATGGCGATTCGTCACAATGAGACCATCGGCAGAAACAAAGAAGCCGCTACCGCTACCGATCAGTATTCTCCCCTGCTCATCAACTTGCTGATCGCCAAAAGGATCTTGACTTGTATCTTTTGAAAGAATGTTGACGGACACAACCGAAGGCATGACATGCGCAACGAGATCAGCGACCGGGTCGTTGGTCTCTTTGGGAACTTGGACTTGTCTCACGATCGGAACCGGACGCGGCATTTGATAGATCACATACATACTGCCGGCGGCGCCAGAAACAAAACCGCCGCATATCGTGGCGATCAATAAAATTCCCGGCAGATACCGCTGCTCCATACCAGACTAGTATACCCTATCTCTTGTTTTTGGTTTTTTTGGACGACTTGGATGACTTCTTGAGACGATCGAGTTCTTTTTGGAAGGTTTGCACGTCCTCAAAACTGCGATACACCGAGGCAAAACGAATATACGCGACCTTATCAAAATGCTTGAGACTCTCCATCACAATTTCACCCATATCCTGACTGCGCAACTCATTGGAATCCAAACGCTGTATCTCCCGTTCGATAGCGTGGACAAGTGTACGGAAGTCGGCGGCGGTATGCGGACGTTTTTCCAGAGCACGACGAAGACCGCGAACCATTTTTTCGCGGTCATAAACTTCTCTCGAGCCATCGCGCTTGATGACGGTGATGTTCAGCAATTCGATTTCTTCCAAGGTGGAAAAGCGATACTCGCATTTGTCACATTGGCGTCGTCGGCGAATGGATGTCCCGTCTTGAGAAATACGCGAATCAACAACGCGTGAGTCCGGATCATTGCAGACAGGGCAGTTCATAGCCCTATTCTACATCATCTTCTTACGAATGAAGGCAGGGATTTCCAGTTCTTCATCTTCTGTTGCCTGTTTCTTGACGGCCTGCGGTGCCGGGGCGGGTTGCGGTACCGGACGCGGATTCACCGGCGCATAAATCGGCTGGCTCACATGCGGCTGCTGGGCAGCGGGCGCCGGCATGACTTGACGAATCGGCTCGGGAGCAGGTTCAGGCTGTGGCTGAATTGGCGGACGCGGCTCGGACGGAGCTTCGGACTGCGAAGCGCCGAAGGAGTTGAGCATATTGGAAAAGAATCCGCTGTTTTGCGGCTGCGCGCTCTGCTGTTGCTGCTGTGTTGGCGCCTGCTGCATTTGCTGCATGCGCGGCTGCATTGGCATGCGATTCAACGGCTCCGGGGCAACCTGAGGTTGCGGCTGTTTGACTGGAGCTGGTGCAGGAGCAGGCGCAGGAGCAGCTGCAGGCTGCGCGAAGGCAACCTTGGCTGGTTTGCCGGCTCCCACCTGATTCTTTTCAAAACCCGTTGCGATGACCGTGATCTTGATTTCGTCCTTCATGCTTTCATCCAAAATCGTACCCCAGATCATGGCAACATTCGGATCGGCGGCTTGACTGATAATCTTTGCCGATTCGGTCACGTCCTGCATTGCAAGATTGGAACCGCCTGTGACGATGAAAAGCACCGCCTTTGCACCATCCATGGATACCTCGAGTAACGGAGATGCGACCGCGGCTTTGGCGGCATCAATCGCGCGATTATCGCCATGACCGCGGCCAATACCCATAAGAGCAGAACCGCGATTCGCCATGACGGTACGCACGTCAGCAAAGTCGACGTTGATCAAACCCGGTACGGTGATCGCTTCGGAAATACCTTGCACGCCTTGTCGCAGGACATCGTCGACGGTCTCGAAGGCTTCGAC
>CAZYKJ010000072.1:0-4375 GCA_964648065.1 uncultured Gammaproteobacteria bacterium | reverse complement strand
TCTTGGTGATGCGGCGCGGGCGCCTTTTGGATCGCGGACGCATGAGGAGTTGGTACGCTTTACTTGGGAAGCTTCGGAGTGGTTGTTTGCGCGGGGTTGTTCGCTGGTGATTATCGCTTGCAATTCGGCGTCAGCTTCTGCGTTGAGGGAGATTCAGCAGACGAAGTTGGCGAAGTATCCGGGGAAACGGATTCTTGGCGTGATACGACCGACGGTAGAGGAGATTTCGCGTCGTGGTTTTCGACGGGTGGCGGTTTTGTCGACAGTGGCGACGCGGGATAGCGGGGCGTATCGGAATGAGTTTCAGAAATTGAATTCGGAAATCGAAGTTATTTCACATGCTTGTCCGAATTGGGTGCCGATGATTGAGGCGGGGAAGGCTGGGACATCGGAAATGATGGAAGAAGTGACGCGGGGAATTGATTCTTTAAAGGTGGAGGCGGGAAATATCGATGTAGTGCTGTTGGCGTGTACGCATTATCCTTATGTGAAGTCCGAAGTTGAGCGTGCGCTCGGAAATTCGATGCCGGTTTTTTCGCAGGGGGAGTTGGTGGCGGAATCTTTGGCGGATTATTTGTCGCGACATCCGGAAATTGAGGGGAGTTTGGAAAAGAATGGCCAGTATCAATACTTTACGACGGGAGATGCGGAGCAGGCTTCGATGCTGTTGACGCTGGCGCGCTGCGCGCAGATTGCCGGCGCGCTGGAAGCCGCGTTGCATCGCTCGGTCGAGTACGCGCAGACGCGCAAGCAGTTCGGCCGCGCCATCGGGCAGTTCCAGGCGGAGCAGGCTTCGATGATTGCGTCGGAACGGTTTGGATTTGCCGTGAAATTCGAGCAAACGAAGCTCTGAAGTGAAAGAAAGATTCGTCGCTTGTCGTATACCTAGGGGGGAGGTATACTCTGCCCGATCTTTATTTCATATTTTTTTATGCAAAAGTCTATAAATTTGTCTACTGCGAGTATTGTTATTTTCGGACTCGTGATCTTTTTTGGAGGGATGCTGTTCGCTTTATTATTCTGGACACCGTTTTCGAGGATGATGCCTTGGGGTATGGGCTTTGGAGGCGGATTTATGCATGGTGGGTACCCTGCGACTGGAGGAATGATGGGGCAGTCGGCGGACATCCGAAATGATTCAGATTTTCTGATGGGAATGATTCCGCATCATCAAGAGGCGGTGGATACGGCGACGTATGCATTGACGAAGACGAATGATACAGAGATGAAGACGTTCCTTCAGGGAATTATTAATGCGCAAACTTCGGAGATTGCGCAAATGAAGAGTTGGTATCGTGCTTGGTATGGCAAAGACTATGTCGCCGATCAGCGTTATCAATCTATGATGCCGGATTTGAAGACTATTCCAGACAATCAGGTGATTCCGGCCTTTTTGCAAGGCATGATTATGCATCATATGGGTGCGATCGAAATGGCGCGCGCCATCCTTCCGATTGCCGAGCATGCTGAAATTTCTACATTCGCTCAAGATGTTATTCGTGTGCAGAGTGAGGAGATTCGCCGTATGGTTGGTTGGCTTTCTGCTAAGGCAGGATATGCGCCAATGATGATGTATTAATCAGATATGACGAATAAGAAAAAGCTTTCACTAGACGCGGCTTCCAAGACTCAAGTCTTGGCGAATGCGCGCAAGGCTCAGACGCAATTGGCGAATGTCGTTCGTATGCTCGAGGAAGATCACTATTGTATTGATGTACTTCAGCAAGCATTGGCTGTTCAGGGTTTATGGAAGGGCGTGATACGCAAGATTTTTAGTAATCATATGAATACCTGTTTTTCTACGGCGATGATGGAAGGATCTAAGGAGCGAGACAAAGCTTTGGAAGAAGTGATTCGTGTGATGGAATTAGCCGAACGCTAATATGACAACGACACAAACTTGCGAGGTGGTTTCCAGACGCCCTCTGCGGACACGTTTTTGGCAGGCCTTGTTGGCCATTATCGGTATTTGGCTCGGATGGAAGCTCATTATTTCGCCGTTTTTGTTTTTGGTGCCGACGGCTTCGGTGGCTCCGTCGTATGCGGCGATGTTCGTACTCGGTTTAGTGGCGAGTGTCTCGACGTGTCTGGCTTCTACGGGAGCGTTTTTGCTTGCCTTTGGCGGTAAAGGGCCTAAGCAAGTTATTTTGACGCAGGCAGGACGTCTCGTGACCTTTGTGATCGGCGGAGCTTTGCTTGGGGGATTAGGCCAGCGCATTTCTTTGTCGACGGGATTGTATGGATGGGTCGGTTTGATTCTTGGATTTGCTCTGTCTCTCGTCGCGCTTTATCTTTTGGATTTGCTTCCGAAGAATGTCATGTCTTTGCCTGTGGCTTTCGGACGTTTTGCTGATCGTTTGGCAACTTCGAAAGGTTCGGCGATTCCTCCGCTCGTCGGAGCTCTGACATTTGTTTTGCCTTGTGGTTTCACGCAGGCGGCACAGACCATGGCTTTGGCGTCAGGATCAGCGACCGTCGGCGCCGGATTGCTTGGAGCCTTTGCGCTCGGAACTTTGCCGGTGCTCGCCGGTATTGGATTGTACGGTTCCTCGATTCGTTCCGGTGGACGTGGTTTGCAATTGGCGACTGGTGGTATGCTCGCTTTGTTTGCTCTGGCACAATTGGATGCCGGACTCACGGTACTCGGATCGCCAGTCACGATTGAAGGTACGTTGTCATCACTCGCCGGAAGCGTGCAGGTGGCTCCGGTGCAGGCGCAGGAACAGATTGTGAGCATGCGCGTCGCTTATGGCACGTTTACACCGAGTCGTTTCGTTATCAAAAAAGGCGTGCCTGTGCGTTGGGATGTGGATGGCGTTGATATCAGTGGATGCGCGAGTTCGATTGTCGCGCCGACGATTGGCGTCAATCAGAGTTTGATTCTTGGTGCGAATACGATTCGCTTTACGCCGTCGCATACGGGGACGATTCCGTTTTCCTGTTCGATGGGAATGATACGCGGATCGTTTCAAGTGGTAGATTAGTACTATGACAACCACGCGATTGAAGATTGTGGGCATGCATTGCGCTTCATGTGCTTTGACGAATGAACGGGCGCTGAAAAAAGTTCCGGGTGTGAAAGATGCGCGAGTGAATTATGCGATGGAACGGGCGACCGTCGAGCATGAAGGCGCTTCTACGGAATCATTGGTGAAAGCTGTGAGGGATAACGGTTATGATGCGATGCCAGAGGATCACTCTGGTCATCAAATGGATCATGGATCGCATGAAAGTCATCTTTCGCATGGCGGATATATTGGGACGACGGGTTTGATTGGTGCAGGCGTTTTGATTTTACCATTATTGGCGACGATGTTCGGACTTGGAGTTCCTCCGATGCTCGATGCTGTGTGCGCTTGGATCTTGGTTATCGGACTTGGATGGAAATTTCATGTTGGAACTTGGAATGATGTGCGGCATTTTCGTGCCGGGATGGATACACTGGTCACGGTCGGCACTGGATCGGCTTTGCTTTGGAGTACGTATGCGTTGAAGACGGGCGGGGAGACGTATTTTGAGGCGGCGGGCGTGATCATTTTCTTTTTGTTGCTTGGAAAGTGGATGGAGGCGCGTCAGCGGACGAAAGCTGGTGAGGCGATTCAGGCTTTATTGTCTTTGCATCCGAAATTGGCGCATCGTTTGAAGGAGGATGGCCCGGTCGAAGATATTGATCCGAAAAAATTGCACATAGGCGATCGATGTTTGGTGAAGAGCGGTGAGCGTCTTCCGACGGATGGAGAAGTTGTCGAAGGTTCATCATCTGTCGACGAATCCATGCTGACGGGCGAGGCGATTCCGGTTGAGAAGCGTGTCGGAGCTATTGTGTATGGCGCGACCATTAACAAGACAGGCAGTTTTACGATGGAGGTGACGGTTGCGTCGGGGAAATCGATGTTGGACTCGATCGTCAAAACCGTCGAGCATGCATTGGCCGTAAAATCGCCGGTGGAGAAGCTAGTGGATCAGATCTCGTCGGTGTTTGTGCCGATCGTGATCCTGCTTGCGGCCGCGACTTTTGTCGGTTGGTTTTTTTATGGTCACGCAGCACTCGGTGAAGCGATTAAGCACGCGGTGACGGTTTTGATCATTGCTTGTCCTTGCGCGCTTGGACTTGCGACGCCGGCTGCGATTATGGTCGGAACGGGTGCCGGGGCTAAGCGTGGCATCTTGATCAAAGATGGTTCGGCTTTGGAGGCGGCCCGGAAGATTAATTTGGTGTTGTTTGATAAGACGGGAACGCTTACAGAAGGAAAACCGACGGTGACGGATGTGCGTGCAGCAGAGGGATCGAGTGAACCTGAGCTTTTGCCGGTCGCGGCGGGGTTGGAGATGGCTTCGGAACATCCGTTGGCGAGGGCGGTGCTTGCGGCGGCGA
>CAZYKJ010000071.1:0-4477 GCA_964648065.1 uncultured Gammaproteobacteria bacterium | reverse complement strand
TAATACGGCGATAACAATCGTCCCGCATCAATCGCCTCATCCAAAAAAGCATTCAAACCATCCAGCGAAATTTCCTGCGCCGCAAGCATCGCCGCAATATTTGCATTCACCGCGACATCCAAATCTAACCAAACTGCCGGTGCCGTTTCCGGCACCAACCAAGTCCGATATGGCCCGCCTTCTCGTGACTCACAAGCAATCAACGCATTCGAGAGTCGCGCCAAATCTCCTCCATCCATTTTTCCGAGCGCCAACCACGCACAAGCCGTATCATCAAAATCATCCGGATACGGCTTGATCTTGGCCATTTCCGAACCACGCGGCCAATAATTAACTGTCCCCGCCTTCGGATGGATTTGTCTTCGCAAAAATTCTGCTGCCGCGTCATGTGAAGTTGGCGAGAGCAAATCCGAAGCAAGAAATAAAATTTGCGATGTACAAAACGTCGTCACTTCTTGTTGTGCTTGCGAAAAATCATTCAGCGATCGTGTCTGCGAATTCCAAAAAGCGCCGTCGACATTCTGCTCGCGGAGTATGCAAGCCCTTAACTGGTCGACGATCACTTGATGCTTCATATTCATTCTTTACGAATCGGCATCTCAATCGTGAATATCGTTCCTTTTCCTACACGGCTCGCAACGGACAAAGTCCCTCCAAAATCTTTTTCAACGATTGCTTTTGCCGTTGGTAATCCAAGCCCGCTTCCGCTTCCATGCTTGGTCGTAAAAAATGGAAGGAAAATCTTTTCAAGCGACTCTTCCGCAATTCCCACCCCCTTGTCTTCAACCGTGATTCGGACACGACCTTCATCCCCCTTACATGTCACATGTATCACGCGTTTTTCCTGCGGCAAAGCACGATCAGAATACGCATCAATCGCATTCGACATCAAATTCATCATCACACGGAAAAACTTGATCGACATCCCGACAGTACGTACATGCTCCACATCATCAATATCAATTCGCACCTGCGCCGTCTTGGCCTTTTGACCAAGCAGAACGGAAACCTGCTCGATCTCATCGGACAAACTAAATTGATTCTGACCTCCCGTTCGCATGATTTGCTTGCGAGCGCTCTTGAGTAATGCCTCCATACGTTGAGCCGCGCTCACCGCTTCTTTGATATGACCCACAGTTTGCGCCGGACTACGCTGATCGCTTTCCGCCAAATCCAAATTCAATGAAATTGCCGTCAACGGATTCGCCAAATCATGCATGATTCCGGAAGCAAGCTGTCCAAATTCCGCGAATCGTTCCACTTCCTGCAAACGAGCTTCTTGAACCGCCACCAAATCCCGCGTCCGTTCCTCAACTTTCACTTCAAGCGAATCACGCTCTTCTTTTAATAATCTTTCAGAGACACGTGCACGATTCAACGAACGATGAATTTCACGATTTGATAACCAGCTGACAATTGTGAAAATAAAAAAAGTCACACAAGCACCGACAGCGTCGGTCAATCGAAATGGAAAATTCTTCCAGGAACGATCAAAAACAAGCTGACCAGTTTCTTGAAAATGGATCAAAACAATAAAGGTAATACCGACCGCTGCAGTCATCACGAAAGACATGCGTGTACTCACCAACATTCCTGCAAAGGCAATAACCAGAGCAAAAAATAACCATACCTGAGGCACATCTACTCCCCACATTGTCATAGCGTAAACAAGGAGAATATAGAATGTCCAAACAAAAATAAAGGCAACATGCTTAGCAAAACCTCTTCTTGCGAAGAGATACATCAAAACAAAAACCGATAAAACGATAACAATTGACCAGAGTGAAGCTCCATGAAAATTACTTCCCAAAGTGAAGACCGAATAAAGGACGATAATTGTCTGAACTGATAAAAGAACGATCAACGAAACGAGAAGAACATTCAAAATAAACTCACGGCGTTTATCATCCTCATCCTTGGAAAAGGGTTTAAGAAAATTTTCGTATATAAAAAAGGACGCATTCCTGAAAAAAAGGGAAATCGATCCCAACATACATTCCAGGGTACGTCCTTTTATTCAATTAACCGGCCCACGGTGCAAAAGCCTCTGAGGCGTCCGACAACGCGGCCTTCTTCATCGCTTCGGCATTGCGCGAGGAGCGATTAGCGAGTACTTCTTCAGCAATCTTGTTCATAAAAATAATTTATTGATAAATGGGCGTGTAAACGATCCTGTCGACCGCAGGGTTTCATGCCCTACACCCATCATGATACATAGATAATAAATTATTGATAAATTTTATCTAACATCCAGTGCATAACCTCGTCCGGGGATGGTATGGATGAGCTTTTTCTTGGCTCGTGTATCGATTTTTTTACGCAAACTCATGATATGCATCTCGATCGAATTGGTCAGCGGGTCAATATCCGAACCCCAAATATGATCGAGTAATGTCTGACGCCGCATTACTGTCCCCTGATGGCGCATCAAATACTCGAGCAGCATGGATTCTTTTTTCGTGAGATAAACTTCTTTATCGCCACGCATAATAAGATGTCTTTTAACATCAAAAACCAAATCATCAATCTTGAGCGTGTCTTCGGCGATCTTTTGCGGACGTCGCGTCAACGCACGAACGCGTGCGCGCAACTCGTCCATGGAAAAAGGCTTAGTCAAATAATCGTCCGCACCCAAATCCAAACAAGAAACCTTGTCACATGTCTCACCCTTAATCGTCAGCATCAAGATAGGCGTATACAATCCTTGATCGCGCAATTGTCGACATACCTCCCCACCGTCAATACCGGGCAAAATATAATCAAGAATGACGAGATCATAATCTGAATTCTTGGACATCAAAACTCCTCGATCTCCATCAGCGGCAACATCGACAAAAAACGTCTCTGTCTCCAAAGATGCCTTAAGCGAATCCGACACCTGCGCATCGTCTTCTACGACGAGTATCCTCATATTTACTGGTATTACCCGTACGCTAGCAGACGCCCCGACCCCTGTAAAATAACAAGGACGAAGACTTTAGAAGCCTTTTAGACCTACGCGAGCCAAAAAAAAAGACGCCTCCTCTGCCAAGTTCTGGCAAAGGAGGCGTGAGCGAATCGAGTTGAGCTCGACTAGACCGGGAGTACCGCGGTCAGCTCCTTCAGGATGCGGTCGGCGCTCTTGAGGCGCTTGCGCGGGGTCTCGAACATGTCTTCCTGCGCGAGGATGTTGCGTGCATGCCCGAGCTTCACGGCAGCGAGATGACGCACGCTCTTGCTGAAGGACGAGCACTCGTCGACACGCTTGCCGATCTTCTCGAGTGCGTGAATGGCCGCGAGTCGATACGCGACCATCTCGTCCTTGGACAAACGTTCGTGCGCCATGCGCGAGAGCCGCTCGATGATCTGCCGCTCGATCACGCACACGAGCAGCACGGCATGCAGCTCGCGGCGGATGTCGGCAAAGACCTCGCTCTCGACGCCATCGCCGTAGCGATAGGAATCGTACAGCTTCTCGATGCGGCGCGACGGAGCCTCGAACGGCTGCATGCGCATGAAGTCGAGCTTCCCGATCAAACCGGCAAAGCTCTCGCTCTGCATGCTCTTCTCCTCCTTGAGGGACTTGAAGAGCTTCTCGGCCTCCTTGAGATGCGCATCGACCAGGTGATACCGCAGGCTCACGAAGCGCCGTACGCCCAGGATCTGGGCGAGACGCACCTCGAGCCGCGCGATCGCACCCTTGGTCGCCATCGCGATCACGGGGCCGACGGGATTGCCGGCGCGCGGGCTGCGATACCGCAGACCAACACCGACATTCCGCGCAGCCGCGAGCTTGTCCGGATTGCGCTTGGGCTCTCCGAGATCTCGCTCGATGTCGCGCAAGATGCCGGTGATCTCCATGTGCTCGCCCTCCTTGATCGGACCGGCGTGCAGGAAGTAGTCGTACGACATCTTGAGCTCGTCGATGCGAAGCCGCAGTCGGCGATCCTCGTCGAGGCCGCCGCGACCGATATGCCGCAGCATGCTGCGCAAACGGAAGCCGTTCGCGACCTCCATGTGCGAGGTCTGACCCTTGGTGCGCTCGTGGAGCTCGGTCGAGTGGACGATGCACCTTCCGGCGCGTCCGTCCTGCCGATCTCCGGCAATCACCAGGGTCTTGCGATCCGGGATGTGGAATGCCTCGCAGTAGATGTTGTCGCCATCCACGCGAAGACGAACAGAACGACGACTCGCAGGAGCGAAGTACGCATCGGTCAACATGAAAGGTACCTCCGTAAATTCCGTAGGCTCAACTTAGCAGATTTTTCGTCTTTTGTCAACCTATGCTTCCTGATCCGGCCACGGCGTAATCAGCTCATAACCATCATCCGTAATCGCAATCGTAAGCTCAAAATGCGCGCAAATACTTCCGTCTTCCGTCGCAAAAGTCCAGCCATCATCTTTCAAATACACTTCCCAATCTCCAAGCGTCACCATCGGCTCAATCGCAAGTACCATCCCCTTTTTTATCACTACCGGTAGCTCATCGTTAGTGACA
>CAZYKJ010000070.1:0-4485 GCA_964648065.1 uncultured Gammaproteobacteria bacterium | reverse complement strand
TGCGTTTGATGCCGGCCCAGACGATTATGGTATCGCCTTTAGCAATGCCGCGGATAATACTCGCGCTTACACCTCCGGCTGCGAACATTCCGGCCAATGCAAACATTGCAAGGACATAGCGGAATTCACCCATGATATTGCGCGGCAACCAACGAGCCATCAAAAAGGTGGTAGCAACCCCGCGGATGATGCCGCTTGTTTGTCCGGCAGCAAGCCAAGAAAAGGATTTTCCGTAAAAGCGCACGTCAAAACCGAGGGCTTGGGTAAGTCGGTCTAGCGTTTTGGTTGCGGTTTGACGGAGAGCCATGCGACAGGTAGCGTACCCATGATCAAATTTTTGCGCCACTATGGTTGAAAATAAGGACTTTTACTCGGCACATCCTGATCGAATTTGGGAAAAGCGATTCGAGTCGCCGTATCCCATTCGACGTTATGCCCATATCACCCAATATGAGGCGATTGTGGCGCATGTAAAAGCAGGTGAGACGGTATTGGATTCCGGCTGTGGCGAGGGTGTGATTCCGATCATGCTGGCCAAGCGCGGTATCGCGGCGACGGGCAGCGATTTGTCGAAACCGAATATCGAGCATGCGCATGAGTTGGCAAAATCGCTGGGCGTGGAAGGGTTGACGACGTTTTTGGAAGCGGATGCGGAGCATTTGCCGTTTGCGGACAAAAGTTTTGATGTTGTCATCAGCTCGCATGTGCTTGAGCATCTTCCGGATTTTGATCAGGGCTTTCGCGAACTGTGCCGCGTTGCTCGCAAGCGTGTGATCGTTGCTTTGCCTACGGGATTGAATGGATGCGCAATGGCATTGCTTGGCGGCGATCATGGGTATTGGAAGTTGGGGAAGAAATCTTTTGTTGCATTGCCTTGGGGATTTTTGCGCGTGTTGTTTGGAATTTTTGGAGAAGGCGTGCAAGAAGGTTATGCGGGACATGATGAGCTGCCGCATATTTGGCGATATCCTTGGGTGATGCGACGTCGTTTACAGAATTCGGAATGGAAGTTGGTTTCTTTTGAGGCGAGTACATTGGTGATGCCGTATTTCCAATTTTTGTTGCCGTTGGCGAAATTTTTAGACAAGTATCGCAGCGCACCGATATTACGGAACTTTGGTTACGGTTCGATTGCGGTTTTTGAGCGCGTAGAAAAATAATATGTGCGGACTCGCTGGATTTTCTGGGCCGGGCGGATCGTCTGAGGCTTTGCGCAAGATGGCGAAGGCGATTGAGAGACGCGGACCGGATGATGAGGGATTTTTTGAAGCGCCCGGAATCGGATTCGCATTTCGTCGTTTGAGTATTATCGATGTGGAAGGCGGACATCAGCCTTTGTCGAATGATGATGGAACGGTGCAAGTGATGTTGAATGGCGAGATTTATGGATTTCAGAAATTGCGCGATGAGTTGATGTCGCAAGGTTTTCGATTCAAGACAAAGTCGGATACGGAAGTGATTGTTCGTGCTTATGAAAAATGGGGAGAGAAGTGTTTTGAAAAGTTGGAAGGAATGTTTGCGGTTGCGTTTTGGTTCGCTTCGGAGTTGAAGGCTTTGCTAGCAACGGGAATTGTCGAACGTGAAATTGATCCCGTCAGTCTCGCAGCCTATTTCCGTAGTGATGCTATACCTACGCCGCGTTCGATTTTCGCGGGAGTTTCCAAATTGGCGCCGGCGACGGGAATGTCTTGGAAGGACGGACGCATCGAAAAGACTTGGAAGTTTTGGAATTGTCCGCAGGACACGGTCGACGTTGCTGACCCCATCGCTGGTTTGCGTGAGCGTTTCGATCTTGCCGTGAAAGAGCGTTTGGTTTCGGATGTTCCGCTTGGATTGTTGTTATCCGGCGGTTTGGATTCGACGGCTGTGGCGGAGAGTGCGAGTCGACAATCCAATTCGAAGCTCAAAGCGTTTACGATTGGATTTGAGGATGCGTCGCATGATGAGACGGATGCGGCGGCGCTCGTCGCGAAGAGTCTGGGGCTGGAACATTCTGTCGAGAAGCTGACGGCAGAGTCGGCATTGTCGATGATTGGCGAAGCAACGGAATTGCTGGATGAACCTTTGGCGGATGCGGCGATTCTCCCGCAGCTTTTACTTGCGCGATTTGCTCGTCAGCAAGTGACGGTCGCATTATCAGGAGATGGGGGAGATGAATTTTTGATGGGTTATCAGCATATTTTGGCGCATGAGATGACGGAGCGATTTCCTGGAGTGATGAAGACTTGTGCAGGGCTTCTTGGAACAATACCGGCGAGCGGTGGATATTTCAGCGCGGGATTTAAAGCGCAGAGATTTGCGCGCGGCGCATCGATGAAGGATCGTATGTCGCGTGATTTGGCTTGGCGTGGGGCGATGGATGGGCAGACTTTGTCGAGCATGCTTGTTCCTTCTGTCTTGGAAAGAGCGGATGTTGGATTTATGGAGCGCGAACTTCAAACGTGTGCGAAGGAAGCGGGAAATGATGCTGATGGTTGGCGCGGATGGAGCTGGGCTTATGCGCGAAGTTTTTTGATTGATGAAGTTTTAGTGAAAGTCGATCGCGCGACTATGCATTTTTCTTTGGAAGCGCGATCGCCATTGCTCGATCGTCGCGTTGTCGAATATCTTTTAGTGTTGCCGACGAAATATAAAACGGGAGCTTGGAAGGGAAAGCGTTTACTTCGCGAGCTTGTGAAAGATCGTGTACCGAAAGAAATACTCGACAAGCCGAAGCACGGATTCGGTGTACCTGTTGCGGATTGGTTGCGTGGGCCGTTGAAATCGCAACTATTGGAATTGACTTCGGAAGAGCGGCTGAAGAAACAAGGATTGTTTGAAGCAGTTGCGGTGAAGCGGCTTATGGATGAGCACTTCGCGGGAAAAATTGATCGTCGCAAAGAATTGTGGGCGATGGTCATGTTCCAACTCTGGCATGATCGTTACGGACGTGATTAATTACGAGCCTATGGCAAAAATCGCCATCATGGGAACCGGAATGGTTGGAGGCGCGCTCGAGCGTTACTTCAAGCTGCAGAATGTCACACCTGGATTGTTTGATCCTCCAAAAGGTTTGACGGATACCGACGTTTTGAAAAATGCGGATGTGATTTTTATTGCGGTGCCGACTCCGTATTATCTGGATGGCAGCGGTTTTGATGAATCATTTTTGCGATCGGCGATTGAGGCGATTCCGGTTGAAGGAAAAACGATTGTGTTGAAATCAACGATTCTTCCGGGAACGACGGAACGTATGCAGATGGATTATCCTCAGCATCGATTCTTGTTCAATCCGGAATTTTTGACCGAGACGACGGCGGATCGCGACATGCAGAATCCGAATCGACAGATTGTCGGGTTTACGAATGAGAGTCGTCGCGATGCGGAATTGGTGATGGGTTTATTGCCGCGCGCTCCTTTCGAGAAAATTATTCCGGCGCATGCGGCGGAGATGGTGAAGTATTTCGGCAATGCGTTTTATGCGCTGAAAGTCGCGTACGCCAATCAGATGTTCGATTTATGCGAGAAGCTTGGCGTTGATTATGATCTTGTGAAGGAATGTGCGAAGGCGGAACCTTGGATGGGAACGCATCATTGGGAGATTTATCACAAGGGATATCGCGGCTATGGCGGGAAATGTTTGCCGAAGGATACGCGAGCGATTACGCAGCTTGGAGATCGTCATCAAATTGATTTGGCTTTATTGAAGAAGGCGGAGGAATACAATAATGCGCTCGGAAAAGCGCAGGGTTTGGATATTCAGTGGGAAGAAGGAAGCCCGAAGAAAAATTAGGTTCCTTGGCGGCGCAGCATCACTCCAATGGTACGGAGTGCGATCAGCGCATCGATAAAGAGCGAACGGTTTTTGATGTAATACAAATCGTATTGGAGTTTTTTGAGGTTGTCTTCCATGCTGGCGTTTGGCGTTAGGAAGTTTACTTGAGCCCAGCCGCTTAAACCCGGACGGGCAAGATGACGGAGCGCATAATACGGCATACGTTCGACAAGCGGGTCGACAAATTCCGGACGTTCGGGACGCGGACCGATGAAGGAAAGATCGCCGATCAGGACATTCCAAACTTGTGGGAGCTCATCAATACGGACGCGGCGCATAAAGCGGCCGAAGGCGAAGAGACGCGGATCGGTTTTGGCGTTAGCGGTAAACTGTGCGCCGTTTTTTTCCGCGTCAACAGACATGGTGCGGAATTTCCAGATACGGAAGTGCTTACCAGAGCGGCCGACGCGAATTTGTGAATAGAAGATCGGTCCGGGAGAAGTGATTTTTGTGATAGCACCGACTATCGGAATAGCGATGAGCGTAATTATTCCGATCGGAATAGAAAGAATGATATCGCCGAGACGTTTGGCATATTCATACCAGGCTTTTTCTGATTCTTTTATGTGTTGCATGAACCAGCTTTCTGTCACATACGAGAGCGGGATGCGGCCGGTTGCCTGCTCCTCGATTTCTGCACGATCGAGAATTTGCACATTCGAGAAAAGCGA
>CAZYKJ010000069.1:3473-4577 GCA_964648065.1 uncultured Gammaproteobacteria bacterium | reverse complement strand
CGGGTTGTAGAGATGGAAGACTTCATTACCGTCCAGGAAACCGTCTTTGTCGGAATCCGGTACATGCGCATCCGTACCAAAGATCACTTCTTCTGCATCCGAGATACCATCAGAGTCGGAATCCAAGCCGCCTGGAGGCAGCGTCGGAATCACCGCGGGTGGAACAACGGCGACAATGGAGGCGCTGGCTTCATTGGAAGGAGCCGAGTCCCCGCCTACACCAAGTGCAAAGACACGGTAGTCGTATGAACGACCGGATTGGACACTAACGTCCAAGAAGCTGCTGCTATTTGCCGGAAGATTCGTGACTGGCAAGAAGGTGCCGCCCTGCTCGCGACGCTCGACGCGATAGCCGCTTTCATCGCCGGAAGTATCAACCCAAGCGAGTTGAACGGCGGATGTACCGCTTGCTACGGTTGCGGACAAATTGGACGGAGCAGATGGAGGGTTTTGTACGACAGGTGTCGGTGTGACATTGACGGCTGGTGGCTTGAATAATGCATCGCGATTAAACCAGACAAAACCTCCACCGATCAAAAGAACGATGACGATTATCAAAACAACAAAAGGCCAGATCGGGCGCGATGGAATCGGTCCGGGCATCGGCGGACGCGGCGGCGGAGCGACGGGCTTAGGTGCCGGCGGCGGAGCCATCATCTCGGCTTGGGTTTTGCCGTCCATCTTTAAAGCCATGCCATAATATTTTTCTGGCATGACGACGATTTCGGGTCCGGTATTTGGCATACCAGAAGCTCCTCCCGGCGGTACCGGGGCCTTAGGCGCTGATGGCGGAGGAGGAAGCATAGGGTTTTAGATTGAGCAGTCGGTCTTGGCACATTTGCCATCGCCGCGCGGGTTGTAGCCGTTTTTTACTTCGGCACCGTCCTCGTATGTATCGCGGTCGGTGTCACGATTGAGCGGATTCGTACCGTACTTGATGACTTCGTCGCCGTCGGACAAACCGTCGCCGTCGGAATCCGGCTTGCTCGGATCAAGTCCGAGTTCGGTTTCGCGTCGATCGGACAGACCGTCATGATCCGTGTCGATTTCCGTGTCCGAGGTCGAGCTGGTTGAGATACTCGAGGTTGGCGGCTGATTATCGAT
>CAZYKJ010000069.1:2529-3463 GCA_964648065.1 uncultured Gammaproteobacteria bacterium | reverse complement strand
GTTGGTTCCGTATTCAAATCCGTACCTACATTCAGCGGTTCACTAGAAACCGGTGGAGGTGTCGGTGCAGAAGGAGCTGACGGAGCAGGCGCTACGGGAGCGATTGTCGTGGTTGGCGTTACTTCGGGCATGCGGATCACGAGCCACCAGAAAGCAAAGGCAGCAGCGCCGACAACAATCAAGATCGCCATAACGACAGCAAAGACTTTCGCCGGCGAGAAATGCACGCCTTCGGAAGGCGCCATCATCGGAGACGCGGACATAACCGGCTTTTGCATAGCCGGACGCTCGATATCGGTAAAAATGTCCTCTGGCTCTTTTGCGATCGTCGGCGGTCGAGCTGGTGGCGGAAGCGGGCGTGGAGCCGGTGCGGGCGCAGGCGCTGGAATCGGGGGCGGCAAAGGACTCGGCTCGGGAGCCGGTGCTGGCGGCGGCGGAAGCGGAGCACTCCCCTGCGGAGCAGGTGCCGGAGTCGCCGGTTCAAATGGAAGATTGGATGGAGCCATAATATATTACGGAATACAGGTTGCGCGCGTACATTTACCCGGACCTAAAGGATTATACCCCGATTTTACTTCGGCCCCGTCGGGATAACCGTCATCATCGGTATCCGCCTTGAGCGGATTTGTTTTATAGGTCAGCGCCTCCTCCCCGTCCGTAAGACCATCTCCATCAGTATCAGCCTTATTTGGATCAGTGCCAAGCGTAGCTTCTTGCTCGGCCGTGAGACCGTCGCCGTCCGCATCGGTCGGAGTTGCGACGACGGAATTGGTAGCAGGAGCCGGCTGAGTCGTGACATCCGGCGGAAGTACCTGTCTCGTCGTTGTCGCCGTAGCTACTCGCGCCTTGAGTTCTGCCTGCCTCTTTTCCTGTGCGCCAGCATCCGCTTTTGTCGGGTCTGTTTTTGTAACATTCACTTCTTCGTAATCATTGT
>CAZYKJ010000069.1:0-2519 GCA_964648065.1 uncultured Gammaproteobacteria bacterium | reverse complement strand
TTGTACCCATCCTTGTCCGTGTCTCCGTCGGTAGGATTGGTACCGAGCGTTTTTTCTTGGTCATCACTCAATCCGTCACCATCGGTGTCTTTGGGCAAGGCGGCCAAGCGCGCCTTTTCTTTGTCGATCAAGGCCTGTTTACTCGCATCGACCTGGCCTGTACCAACTTGAATCTGGACGGCCGGACCTGAGGGCGTGTTGGTTTGACCGATGGGCGGAAGATTATCAATGGAACGCGTGCGCAGATACAAAATTCCTGCCACAAGGCCGACGAGCACGAGCCCGCCGGCCACCGATCCGATAATAATGAGTTGCTTTCGTTCCATAGATTAGAATCCAGCGCCTTGAATCGGACCTGGGAGCGTACGCGTCTCATCCGGGAATGTACCGCCGAAGAGGTTGGAGCCCTCACAGAGCAACAATCCTTTGCCCGCACCCGGAATCGTGATAGCTCCACTACCCGCGTCCTGCGAGAAGACGAACCAATATTTGCCTTTTCTGTCATCCGGAATGGACGAACATGTTCCACTCGTAGGCGCAGCAGAAGCGTCTGGAGGTCGAACCGTATACACGCGATCCTCGGTTACGATGCGTATCGTGGAAGAGACGGAGTCGAAGTAACGGTAAGCCGGACCCGGAGAGAAGCTTGTCGAGTAGTCGCCGAGGAAGAATCCGTAGCGTCCCGTCAATGCCCAATCACCGCGTTTGTATTTGATGGTTTGCGGCGAGATCTCGAATCCACCACAGCCGACCGATCCATCATTGTGATAACACGCGAGCCAACCATGCGGGTTTGTGCTGTCGATATTCTGGCTTCCCGGACCACCCCAGTAGACGTCGGTCGGAGGGCTGACGCCTGGAGCAAGAACAAGGTGAGCATCCGTGAAGGCATTGCCCATACCATGTCCCGGAGGCAATTCGCCGTTCCATGTTTGAATGACCAGTGTCTCATCGTGACCGACACGAGGCGCGAGATAGATGAAGCCGTTTACATCATTCAGACCGCGGCTTCGGAAGTTGGAGTAGCCAAAGGTTCCGGACTGGAAGGCCCAGTAGCCTCCATGCGCACCTTCATCGGGAGCCGTTAGACCTACCGGCCATGTCTGACCATTACACGTTGGTCGCGCCGTGGTGCCGGAAGGCGAGGTACATGGGTTGTCGTGGTAGTAGTCGACGATCACGTAGTACTGGGAACATTCGTCATTGCGGTTGATGGTGTTGAAGCGGAAAACACCGTCACCGTCCGTGTAGGTTTCCGTAAGTCGCACACCGTTGTTGTAAAGCGTTACGCGAGCATTTGGAACCGGTTGATTGGAGTAGATCGCGTCGAAAACTTGGGCGGAGATCACACCATCGCCAGGCGTATCGGAGCAGCGCTTACAACCGGTAAATCCACAGCCGGTCGTACAGGAGAGCATTTCCACCTTCTTTGGATGCGTTACCAAGCAGAAGCCTCCTGGAGCACATACATCATCAGGCTTGCAAACTCTCGTAGCCGTATAGTTGTCGTATTCAACCGGTGCGTAAGTCGACTCTGGAACAAACTCGTATGGACATGAGCCGGCGCCAGCGAAACATGGAGCTGTACACGCAAGACCGGGGCGATTCACACAATAGATTTGACCCGTTGCTGTATTTTTCCAAAAACCGTAATGGTCACATTTGACTCGTTCTGCGTAGTCAAAGCCGAGCGCACGACAGGTTGGCGTAGATGTTCCAAAGTCTGCTCTATCACATTGTTCCGGTCCTTCTTTGATGCCGTTTCCGCAGAAACCTCCGGATGTTGCAACTTGGCGGCAGGTAGCGGAACAAGACACGCAGGTGGAGCCGTAGTCGGCATCGCAGGTACGCGTGCCATTGCGCGCGCCATTGTCACACTCTTCGGTTCCGACATTCACGGCGTCATCGCCACAAATGTTGCGCTTACACAAATTCGTACAGGCGTCGTTGTTGTTACGGTTGCCGTCATCACACTCTTCATGCGGATCAAGGTGGCCATCGCCGCAGGCGCCAATCGGTAAACAGGCTGACCATGGCTTGTAATAACAAGCTGGCATGCCACTCGCATCCGGCATCTTGCACAATCGCGTGCGTGTCGTCGGATATTGGATACATTGACCCTGATCACGCGGCGGGCCGGCGAGCAGACAGTTGGAGTCCGTAGAACAGACATCATCAAGCAAACCGTTCGCATTCATGTCATTCGTACACAGACCTTGCGTCATGGTACAGGCGTCAGTAGCTGCTGAGCCGCCACATGTACCACCCGGACAATCTGCGGAAGTGTCACAAGGATTGCTCGCATTGGATCCACCAACACACAGCGCCTTGTTGGATGTTTGCGGATTGGTGTCACAGGTTTCATTCGGGCTGTCGACGACGGCATCACCGCATTCGAGCGCTGCCGCGCCAGCCTCGGCTGAGCAGCCAAGGCGGATTCCGGACATGAAAAAACCGCCTTGCGGCGGTCGGGTCTCCGCTACTGCTGTCGCGGCGGGGGCTTCCGTGGCCCCCGCCCA
>CAZYKJ010000068.1:0-4659 GCA_964648065.1 uncultured Gammaproteobacteria bacterium | reverse complement strand
AGCGTTTTCTTTACGAAAATCCCGATTTCGGCTATACTTACGCCATATGAATGCCGACCTCGTTTCCAAGATCAAAGTCCTGTTACTTGAAGAAAAGACGCGTCTCGAGAACGATCTCAAAGAAATGGGGTTCCATCCGGGTACCAAGCAGGAAGCAACGCCTGATTATCCTGAATCAGGTGGTAATTCTGACGATGACAATGCCTCGGAAGTCACAACATTGGCTGATGAGTTGTCGCTCGGCGAAAAACTGGAAGACGAGTTGAGTGATACTATTAAGGCACTGAAAGCTATCGAGAGTGGCTCATACGGCACCTGCAAGTATTGTCACAAAGAAATCGATGAAAAGCGCTTGCTCGCCCGTCCGACATCCTCATCCTGTATCGAATGCAAGAAAACGCTCACGCAGGAAATGTAACAGCTCCGAGCACTCGGAGCATCGCGGCCGCTCTCGTTGTGAGCGCGGCTGTTTTCTTACTTGATCAGCAAGTAAAACAATGGCTCTGGAATCGTTCTGATTTGATGACAGGGGAGTGGCTCGGCGGATTGATCCGTTTCACCGATCATCGCAATTACGGCATTAGTTTTAATATTCCTGTACCGACATGGATGATTATCGTTATCTCGATCGTCGCTTTGCTTTGGGCCCTACGTGAACTCTTTAAATTCACCATCCCATCTACTCAAAGAATGGTTTTTCTCGGCATCTTCATCGGAGGCGTACTCGGAAATCTCTTTGATCGCATTACACTTGGCTTTGTACGCGATTGGTTACTCCTTTGGGGTCATTCCGCCGTAAACGTTGCGGATGGATCCATCCTTCTTGGATTAATCCCTCTCCTTATCCCCTTGACAAAACGTCCAAAAAAGTGAACGGAGTAGAGCATGGCCTCTCTCATCCATGCTTGCTCCGTCATTGGACTCGAAGCGTACCCAGTTCATGTTGAAACCGATATTTCTCCCGGTTTAGGCGCTTTTGTCATAGTAGGTTTGCCCGACACCGCGGTTCAAGAAGCCCGTGAACGTGTCCGCTCGGCACTCAAACATGTTGGGCTAGGCTTTCCCCGCACACGCGTCACGATCAATCTCGCTCCAGCTGATCTACGAAAGACCGGCACACCCTTCGATCTCCCCATCGCTTGCTCCATTCTCGCCGCTGACGGGCATATCGACGACAAAAAATTACAAGAGACGCTCTTAGCAGGGGAGCTCGGTTTGGATGGTTCTTTGCGCCCGGTCTCAGGTGCCCTTTCCATGGCGATACTTGCAAAAGCTTCAGGGATGACGGCAATTTTATTACCCAAAGAAAATGCCTCCGAAGCCGCCCTCGTCGAGGGCTTAGAAGTTCTACCGGCCTCGCATTTGAATGAAGTCCTCGAACATCTCCAAAGAAAACCCATACAACCCGCACCCCATCGTCCCCTCGTTGAAGCCGTCACTGAACCCTTTCATGGTCCGGACTTTTCTTCCATTCGAGGACAGGCTCAAGCAAGGCGCGCTCTCGAAATCGCTGCCGCCGGAGGACATAACCTACTCATGCAAGGCCCGCCCGGCTCCGGCAAAACGCTTTTAGCCCGTGCATTCCCAGGCATTCTCCCCGGGCTCACCACCAAAGAAGCGCTCGAAGCCACACGCATCCATTCCGTTGCGGGCTTACTCTCCAACGATGGAATTGTCGCGACTCGACCCTTCCGCGCACCGCATCACACCGCGAGTGCGGCCTCGATGATCGGCGGAGGAAGCATTCCCAAGCCCGGTGAAATTTCTTTGGCGCATCGTGGCGTACTATTCTTGGACGAGTTCCTCGAATTCCCTCGTTCCGTGCTCGAAAGTCTTCGCCAACCGCTCGAAGACGGAACCGTAACCGTCTCACGCGCTCATGGCACGCTAACCTTCCCCGCACGCGTCACCCTGATCGGCGCGATGAATCCATGTCCCTGCGGCTTTGCCACCGACCCGGATCGGGCCTGCATTTGTTCACCAATGCATCTTGCCCGTTACAAGAAAAAATTAAGCGGCCCGCTCTTGGATCGCATCGATTTATTCTTGGAAGTTCCAAAGGTTCCAACCGAAGAT
Source organism: uncultured Gammaproteobacteria bacterium (assembly GCA_964648065.1). Taxonomy (GTDB): domain Bacteria; phylum Patescibacteriota; class Patescibacteriia; order 2-12-FULL-60-25; family 2-12-FULL-60-25; genus CAIXDN01. The sequence continues at coordinate 2,583 of CAZYKJ010000068.1, read as the reverse complement.
CTCACCGAACTCGCCGCACAAGAAGACAGCGCAACCATCAAAGCCCGCGTTCAAACCGCTCGCAATCTCCAAACCGAACGCTGGAAGCATCTTCATTGCTCCACCAATGCCGAGCTCGCCTCGGATCACGTACGTCGCGAAATACTTCTCGAATCCGAAGCCCGAATTCTCATCAAACATGCCGTTGAACGCTATCGCTTATCTGCCCGTTCTTATTTCCGTCTACTCAAAGTCTCACGAACCATCGCGGACCTGTCAGGCACGGAGAAAATCGGCGTTGAAGCTATAGCCGAAGCCCTCAACTATCGTCATGACCCGTCGGCTTGACACTTGGTTGACCAAGACCCCCATTTTTGCTAAAGTACGTAAGCTCAATTGAGTCTTTAACTTCGCTGTGTTGACACAAAAAATCAAGGTCATCTTGGCCCGCATTGCCCTTGCAACCCTGCATGGGTTGGCTCGCTTGCGCCGACTCTTGAACCGCATGTGGAAGCCGCTTCAGCCTATCGCAGTCGCGATCGGACGTTTTAGCATGCGCTTCGCCCTTCTCCCGGCCTATCGACTCCTGATTTTTATCCGTCTGCGCGTCGGAAAAATTGTATTATCCGCTCGCGGTTTGGTCTTCATCATTTTTACCAACCGCTACGTTTTTCATGTGATGGTCGCCGGCATCGGATTCATGACCATCGCCAGCCAATTTGAAACCAAGAGCGCCACCGCGCTCGATGCCGGTCAACGAAGCTTGCTGTACGCGATCGTAAGTGACGGACATGAAAGCTTGGTCGAAGAGGATGCCCGTCCGGAACTCGCGAGCAAAGACGCGCGTTATCTTGGTCCCGAAACGATCGAATCTTTGCCGTCGATCGACTTTGATTATTACGAGAACCAGGATCAGCAGATCTCCGACCTGACTGGTCCCGGTTCCAGCGCCCTGCTCCCGGGCTCCGAATTACCCGGCGAACCAGGCGATGTACGCATCGAACGCACCAAAACCGAAACGTATGCCGTCAAAGACGGCGACACGATCTCAACGATCGCTCGAAGCTTCGGCGTAAACGTCGGTACGGTTTTGTGGGCAAACAATCTCACCGCCCGCACGACAATCCGACCGGGTACCACGCTCAAAATCCCTCCGGTTTCGGGTGTTTTGCATACTATCAAGAAAGGGGACACGCTGAAGAAAATTGCCGATACATACGGTGCAAATGTCGATGAGATCTTGGCCTTCAACCACCTATCCGCCGATTCAAAACTCGCGGTGAATGAAGAACTGATTGTTCCGGGTGGCACGCCTCCGGCACCGGCTCCAATCGCCATTCGCAAACCATCCAACGCCAATGTCCGTCCGGATGTACCCATCGCCCGTATCGCCGGCAAAGCCCTGGACGTCTATCAAGAACTTACCGGAAAGAACGATGGTCGCGCCAAACCGCAAGACTTGGAAGTCGCCGAACCGTCAGCCAATGCAAAAATCAGCTTCCTCTGGCCGACGCATTTGCATGTCATCAACCAATACTATGGCTGGCAGCATACCGGTGTCGACATCGATGGCGACTATGTCGATCCGATTTACGCCGCAGCAGATGGAGTCGTAGAGAAAGCCGGCTGGAACTCTGGCGGTTACGGCTTGATGATCTTGCTTGATCACGGTAATGGCAACAAAACCCGCTACGGACACGCGTCCAAACTCTTTGTCAAAGAAGGCGACACGGTCAAACGCGGCCAAGTGATGGCTATGGTCGGCACAACGGGCCGCTCTACCGGAACGCACTTGCACTACGAAGTCTACATCAACAATAAACGTGTAAATCCGCTCGCCTACACGGCACGCTAATCAAAACCCCTCCCTTGTATTCAAGCGAGGGGTTTTGATTTATTCTGGCGATACTATGAAAACATGTATCACTTGTGGCATGCCTCTTGAAGGAGACCATGCCGGAGATATCGGTTTGGAAACGCCCGAAGGCTTGGTTTGCCGCTTCGATGTCGAAGGCGGACAAATCAAAGATCCAAAAGCCATTTTCGAGGGTGGCGTCGCCTACTTCATCGAATCCGCCGCCGACGGCGACCGAGATCTCGCAGAGCGCCTGACCCGAAAAAACATGAGCACTCTTCCTCATTGGCAAGCCAACCCATTCCCAGAACTCGAAGGACCCATGGCCACGGACGAAGAGTTTGAAACAGCCATGTCAAAAATCGCCTAGCTATCCAAAACCATAACAAACCAAAAACCGCCATTCAGGCGGTTTTTGTAATGGTGGACAGTGGCGAGAATACTTTGAACCGCTTAAAAGACTACCTTTTTCGTTTTTGGGAATATCACCAGACAAGCATCGCCCTACAGAAAGCCCTCGAATTTGCGTGATGATGAGCACCGTTAACTACACAATGAAAGTATTGAACAAAGAAAAACAATTCACCATATTGGCCGACGGTTACCCTTTATTTTTTCCAAAAAGTGGTGTAAAGATAGATGGAACTTTATGCCCATCACCCAAGGAGAATGCCTGGTAGGATCGTTAGACGCCCAAAAGCTCACAAACGGCGAGCGAGATGGGGCAACACAAAACGCGACACAGATTG
>CAZYKJ010000067.1:4446-4683 GCA_964648065.1 uncultured Gammaproteobacteria bacterium | reverse complement strand
CAAAAGATCTGCAACGAATTTGCTAGAGCCGTCGTTCTGTTCCGTGTATACGGAAACAATGACTATTACAGCGACGAGAGCAAATACCAATAAACCAAGGACATACCTCTTTTTCATAAATAAAGCGTAGCATCTTTTCAAAAGTCCTGCGAAAGTGCCATAGCGACGTACTCTACCGCTTCGACAAAAGAAAAGACTCCCTTTTGAGGAGTCTTTTCTTTTGGCTCCGAGGCTGGG
>CAZYKJ010000067.1:2944-4436 GCA_964648065.1 uncultured Gammaproteobacteria bacterium | reverse complement strand
CCAGGACCAATGGATTAACAGTCCACTGCTCTACCGCTGAGCTACCTCGGAATAGGCTTGTTCAGCGGTCGGAATAATACCAATGCTCGCTAATACATGCAAGCCCAGCCAAATCCTTGCAAATATCCGCGGAATCTGTTTTAATAGAGCCCTTTTTACCTATGGACCACGGCAACGTCATTTTGCGCTTCAGTAATGTCAGCTTCGCTTACGATGAGGACCATCCGATTTTGGACGAGGTCAACTTTTCCGTTCGCGAGAATGCCAAGATCACCTTGATGGGGCAAAACGGCGCCGGCAAGTCTTCGATCTTCAAACTCCTCACCGGTGTGATGAAGCCGCAAGAAGGCGAAGTTCACATCGAGAAAGGCGCCAAGGTCGCCATCGGTTTGCAAGTGATGCAGCGCGATCGCATGGACGATACCGTTGTCGATTTCTTCGCGCATGCTTTTGAGGAGCGACCCTACAATATCGACAAACGCATCAAGGATGTTCTGGATACGGTAAATCTTCAGACAGCGCTCGACAAAAAGATTCGTGAGTTCTCCGGCGGCCAGCAAGCCCGTCTGCTTCTTGCGTATGCGCTCATCCAAGAACCGGACATTCTTTTGCTCGATGAACCGACCAACAATCTCGACAAAGAAGGCATCGAGCATCTCACTGGCTTTTTGATGATGTATCCAAAGACGGTTCTCGTCATTTCCCACGATGCCGATTTCTTAAATGCATTCACCGAAGGCGTTTTGCATCTTGATGTGTTCACGCACAAAGTCGAACAATATGTCGGCAACTATTTTAACGTGGTGGAAGAAATCGCCGCACGCGTCGAACGTGACCGCATGCAAAACGCGCGCATGTTGAAGGAAATCCAAGACCGTAAAGACAAAATCAACTTCTTCGCCAACAAAGGCGGAAAGATGCGTAAGCTCGCGAGCAAACTTCGCGATCAAGTGGAGGAAGCCGAAGAAAATAAAGTTGATGTAAAACGCGATGACAAAACAATTCGCGACTTCATCATCCCCTCGCAAGAATATTCCGAGCCGCTCATCAAATTCACCTCGATCAAGGTTATTCGTAATGGAGAACCGGTTCGCAAAGAAATCGAATTGTCACTTCGCAAAAAGCGCCGCTTGCTCGTGACGGGTCCGAATGGAATCGGCAAATCCACGCTTCTACGCGCCATCGTGTCCGGTGATGACGAAGGCATTACCATCGGCGAAGGCGTAAAGATCGGCTACTATCGTCAAGATTTTTCCGGTTTGGATTTTGATCAAACCGCTTATCAATCTCTCGAGGACATGATGGAAATCAAGGATAACGAGAAGCTCCGTGCCGTTGCCTCCGAATTCCTCCTGACTTCCGACTTGCTCAAAAACAAAGTCGGCTCGCTTTCCGAAGGTCAAAAAGGCTTGCTCTGCTTTGCCCGTTTCGTTCTGCAAGCCCCGGGACTGTTGATTCTCGACGAACCGACCAACCACATCAACTTCCGCCA
>CAZYKJ010000067.1:0-2930 GCA_964648065.1 uncultured Gammaproteobacteria bacterium | reverse complement strand
GGTCATCGTCAATGCTAACGTGGTAATTCCGACAATCACTAAAGCAATTCCGGCAAACTGATGCTTATGTAGTTTTTCACCATTGAGAACGAGTCCAAGCGTAATCGAGATAACGACATATCCTTCGCTAATGGCCGTCGCGATCGAAATCGGAAGAAACGTCGTCGCATAGGCAAAACAAAGACCCGCGCTTATCGCCAGAGACGTCTCTGTGAGGATAAGAAGCGGGTGTTTTTGTAGGGGCTGTACAAGAAAATCCCAATACAACTCGCGTCGAACAAACAGCATAATCCCTGAAAGGGTCATCATACAAAATCCGACGATCCAAGCCGTGAGCAGAGGGGTTGTCGTTCGACTCGCAATACCGATGGTGTAATTATAAAACGCAAGTCCGAATACGCCGACCACCGCATAGGCAACACCCTTCTCAAAAGCCGGCTTTCTCCAATCACGATGTTTGCCGTGATGGATGACAAAATAAAATCCGATCAAAATAACGACGATGCACAGCATCTGCCACAGATTCAATGTCTCACCGGCTAATGTAACGGCAAACAAAACAGTTAACGGTAATTCCAAGGCCAAGACTGGAGCAACGACGGCGATTTTTCCCTTGCGCAGCGCTTCAAAATTAAAAAACGCGTTAAAGAGAATGACGCAAGAAACTCCCGTGACCAACAGCAACTCCTGCCATTCATGCAATCCTGTTCCAATTTCATTCCAAACAAAAGGTAGAAAAACAATCGTTCCTAGTGCACCAGCAAAAAACAACGTACGAATATTTCCGATAATTCGTACAAGTTTCTGAATCAAAAAATCCCCGATACCCCATCCAATCATCGCACCGAGAGCAGCAAAGATACCAAGCATGACCATCGTCATAGTTTATCACAACGTAAAACCCCGTCCGAATCTGGACGGGGTTGTCAGTCAATACGCTTTCCGACGCTTCGCCAAGGCGAGCATCTCGTCGTAGGTCTTGCCACGATGCTTCGAGAGGAAGGTATCCAACGCTTCCTCCGAATCGAACATCGGACGCATCTGATTGAGGATGCGGCGGCCATGCTCATCCACGACGTAGTTGTCGATGGCGGCGTCCTTGTTCTTGAACGTGATGCGTTCGAAGCGCTTGTTCGAAACGCGAAGCTCCGTCGTATCGCCCAGCTCAAGGCCGCGCGCAGAAGCTTGCATCTCATACTTAAAGAACCGGGGACGGACCGGACGATCTTGTCGCCGTACAGGGAGAGGCGTACGTCTCTGAATCGACGTTAGCGCAATCTCCGCCGTCGCGCGGCCGCTCTCTCGATGAAAGAACAGCCGCTTCCCGCGATGCTCAATGATCTCGAGCTTAAATGTATTCACTTGAGACATCCGAATCACCTCACTTTCCGTTTTTGAGTCTTGATCAGATTCTCGAACCACTGTTCCGGAGTCCAATCTTGATGATCGCCCGAAGTCGCTCTGGGAAGATAAATGCGCAAGTCATCGTCCGCTTCGATATGCTGACTTGAAGCTTTCAATATCCCGCTCATGTTCTCACCCTTTACGAGCTTGAACTCCTTCACGGGATAATCACGCCGGATGACGACGATCCTTGTTCCCTCCGTCAACTTGTCGAATGGAATGCACGTAAACCGTCTTTCCCAGCTCCCAAAGGGCCGAAAGAAACGTTCGCCGTCTTCTCCTTCGACGGTCAACTCGAAGAGCTTCTGCCTCGCCGGCTCCGTCGAGTCATCGATCTGCTCATACGTTGTCGAGTCACAAATGTCGTTATTGATCTCCGAGCAATCGTACTCCCATTTGCGATCGACCGGATCCTCATCAAGAGGCGCCTCATCGATCTTGCCGAAGCTGATCTTTACCCCAAAGAACTTTCCTTGTTCTTCTTCGAAGCCGCAGCCCAGGCAGCGGAACTTGCGCCATGGGAAGGACGCGTCGCAGTTCTTGCACTTGGGGCATTCGTGCCCGCCTTCAGGATGCCGAAACTCCTGTTCCGTACCCTTTGTTTTACATTCGTAACAGATCCAAAAATTTGTCGCCATCAAGGCTCCACTTTGAAGGTCCTCGCAGGAGCCTATATGCAGCATCAAAAATCGTCCAGTCAGGAAAAGCAGAACCCCGGTCCGAAGAACATCGGACCGGGGCTCACAGTCAGGCAGCGAGCGGGAGACCCATGTCATCCCAGCCCTCCTCATCGATTTCGTCGTCGTACGGCGGCTCCGGCCAATTGCAGGCAGGCTCAACATGATTCTTGAGAACCATGATCTTGCCTCGCTTGATCAGCGTGACGTCGCCCTCATACATCTGTCCGGGGAAGATGTACTCAAAGCATCGGTCACAGAAATGCTCACGTTGCGCAACGCACCGATACGTACGCAGATGTTTCAATGCCAACCTCCAAAAAACCTAACGCGATCCTATACTTTGTCCAGCCAATCGTCCAGCCGCCCACGATGCTTGAAGATTAAATCCGCCTGTATATCCATCGACATCAAGGATTTCCCCGGCAAAATACAAACCCGGACAAATTTTCGATTCCATCGTCGCCGGATCAACTTCTTTCAAATCAACTCCGCCCGCCGTCACAAATTCGTCACCCGCTCCCCTGCCGACAACGTCGAGCGGAATCGCTTTCAACCATTCAACACATCGCAAAATATTTTTCTTGCTCGCCTCCGCCGCATGCACTGCCGAAACAATATGCAATTCGCTCACCACCATTTCCGCCAAAGACTTCGGCACAACCATCGCCAACACATTCAAAAAACTTTTCTTTCCAGCCTGCGCAATCTTTGATTCAATCTGTTCTTGAAGTTCCGCCTTCGAAAGTTCCGGAAACAAATCAATCTCGATTTTCAGCGGCTCGCTCGTATCATAATTCTCAAAAGCCACGAGCGAAGATAGCGCAAACACCGCCGGACCACTCACGC
>CAZYKJ010000066.1:0-4730 GCA_964648065.1 uncultured Gammaproteobacteria bacterium | reverse complement strand
CCGCTCGGTTCACTTCTCTTGCTGATCGCCGCCGCAGAACGTTATTACGTCGGTGAAACACATGTCGCAATCGCTCTCGCCTATTCTGGAATTCTGTTCCCAGCTTATGCCATTGCCGGACTCTACGGCTCCATTCTCACCGGACAAGAACGCATCAAGCGACTCACCAAAATCGCCATCCTGAACAATTCCCTTTTCGCCATTTGTTTTTTCCTCGTGATTTGGAAAACAAAAGAATTGCTCCCGGTCTTCTTCGCATATCTCGGCATCGATATTCTTTTCCGCGGTTTCATTACATGGAATGAAGTCCGCCAACTCAAAAAATCCGGCGAAGCACATTCGCATCTCAAACTCGGCGATCATTTGAATGCCATCGGCGTGATTCAAGCACTCGCTTCACAGCTCGATCAAATCTTGATCCAACGTTTTGCCGGCTACGGCGTTCTCGCCAACTACAGCGTCGCCATGTTGATTCCGGAACAGATGAAAGATTTCGTAAACTCGCTTGGCGGAGTGATCTTGCGCCGCTTCTCTCGACACGAAAGCAACGAAAAAATTCTCGCGCAAACCAAAAAACACTTCTGGACCATGGGCTCACTCGCCGCTGGAATGATTCTCGTTTATTGGTTTGCCGCTCCAATTTTCCTCCCTTGGTTCTTCCCGCAATACAGCGATCAGGTACTTCCATCAATCGTGTACTCCATGGGTCTCCTCGGCCTAACTTCAATCATCGGCTTGAACTGGTTCCAAGCCCAGCACAATCTCAAAGCGCTTTGGCTGTTCTATAGCGCCAATACATTCGTCCAAATTGTCAGCAACATTATCTTGATTCCACTTTTCGGCTCTTGGGGCGCCATCATCTCCAAAACCTTTACGCGCCTCGCTTTGATCCCGCTTACTTACCCGCGAGCGACTGCTGATAAAGCTCGACAATCTTAGGTCCGTTCACGCGCCAAGAAAATTCTTTTTCAATTCGTTCGCGTGCATTTCGTCCAAGTTCAGAGCGCAAATTGTCGTCTCCCAAAATTTTACAAACCGCATTCGCAATCAAATCAATACGTTCTTTCGGTAAATCAAAAGGCGCATCATAATCCGAATCTTCGCGATCAAATAATTTGACAAGCAAACCGTTCTTTCCATCTTCAATCAATTCCGGATATCCGCCAATCGAACTCGCAACCACGGCTTTTCCCGTTGCCAATACCTCCGTACAAGCAAGACTCGTCGCTTCAGCGCTAGAAGGAAATACAACCACATCCGCGTGATTGATAAACGGACGCAACTCCTCATTCTTCACAGCGCCTTTGAACGTGATGATGTCCGCTACTCCAAGTTCGACGGCTAATTTCTTGATCGCCTCTTCCGCACGTCCCGTTCCAATCGCAAGATAATGAACTTCCGGAATACGCTTACGAATTTCTGGCAAGGCACGAACCAAATACTGGATTCCATTTTTAGGCACCAAACGACGAACCGTCAAAATAATTTTCTTACCTACAGGATATTCTACCGGTCGCGGCAAATTCGAATCAGCCGTGAAAAACACATCATCCACCGGGTTCGGCATATACACATGACGATTCTTCGGCGCGATGCGTTTGGCAATACGATCAAATTCCCAGCATGCATGAATATTCGCATACGCGCGTTTCAACGTGGAAGCGCGATACATATCATGCGCCATTTTGTATTTCCAATTCTCCCCCGGCAAATCCAGAATACCGCGACCCTCTGTCGTATTAAACAAAGGCTTGCGCGTGATAATCGAAGCCATCGTCGAATAGAAACCGATTTTGTAGGAATCGATGGTATGCAAAATATCCTGCTGCTTCGAAAAACCAATCAATATTTTCCAAAACGCAAAATATTTCATCGGCTTCCAAGACCATGGAACACGTACCACGTTTATTCCGGCACGTTCCGGACCACCATCCGAAGGAGCAAAGGTAAAAATCGTCGCCTCGTGGCCATTCTCATTCAAAAACTTCGCAAGATTGTAGGCGTAAATTTCCGCGCCGCCCAAAGCCGGAAGATAATCATCCGAAAAAATACCGATCTTCATACCATGAATTTCTGCGGATATTGTCTCGCCCACTCAATCGTTTCCTTCAAGCCTTCTTCCACTGGCGTATTCGGCAGCTCCCCCAAAACCTGACGCACGCGATCCAACTTCGCTCGGCGAACTTTCACTTTATCCCAAGAGCGAGCAGGCAAGTATTCGATTCCGGCAGAGTTATCCGTTAAACGATTGATCATCTCCGCCAAATTCTGAATCTCCATGTCATTCGTACTCGCAAGATTGAACGTTCCGCCAATCGCCTCATCCTTTTCCGCCAAACCAATCATCATATTCACCGTGTCCATCACGTACGTAAATGTACGGCGCTCTTTTCCCGTTCCCGTAATCGGCAATGGTTTGCCCTGCAAAGCCAAACGAATAAAATTCGGAATAACATTGCGATACTTTCCTGGGAATTCTCCCGGGCCAAACGAATTGAACAAACGCAAAATGACTACAGGTAACTTATCATGCTCGTGATAAAACTTCGCATACAATTCCGCGACGCCTTTCGATACCGTATACGGAGTGTCATAAGCCGTCGGCGCCCAAGCATCATCAAACGGTTCTTCGCTATGCGGATACACGCAAGAAGAGCTCGTATAAATAAAACGCTTCACACCGTTCTGCACACTGCGCGTCAAAAGTTCGACGGTGCCTGCCACGTTTGTCTCAAGATCTGCAATTGGATGCTCAACGGAATTCTGATTTGCAAAATGCGCGGCAAGATGAAAAACAACTTCCGGCTCTTCACCGGCAAAAATCTTGTCGAGCAATTCTCCATCGCGAACGCTTCCTTCGATCAAGCGTACCGATGGATCTTCCGGCAAAGAATCGACTGCTCCGGAAGATAGATCATCAAGCACAACAACGCTTGCGACACCGATCTCCAAAAGACGGCGCACTAAATTACTACCGACCGCCCCTGCTCCTCCGGTCACGAGGACGCGTTTATTCGCGAGTTCCATAGAGATTGGTGGCTAGTTTGCGTCCAAATTTCGTCTTCGTCAAACTCCAAAGAGTCAGAAAAAGCAGCCAAGGCTCAATAGGCGCGGCGTAACGCACAATATTATCCGCAGGGACATGCGCAATCATTACGGCGATCACGATATAACCGGGAAAAAACCTCTTTCCGAATTGCATAAAACCGAAATACAAACCAGCCAAAATCCCTATCCACCAGCCTAGCTGCAAGAGCTGAGCAACGACGAGAATCGCAATATCCGCGAACCCAATAGTCCCCGCCTCCACCTTCGGCCAAAACATTCCTTCAATCCCGAATTCCGGCGACAAAGGCGACGGCAATGCCAACAATCGACCCATATCGACAATAGACCACAAACCTCCGCGCCAGAAATGCGCTTGATCGCTCAACAAAATTTCAAACGCTTCTTTCTTGATCGCCTTATCTGCCTCAATCTCATTTCTATCAACTCCCCAAGCCGCAAATCGATCCCAAACCCATTTCCACTGCTCGAGAATAATCGGTTTCGATTGCGGAGCGATCACCGTCAACAAGCTTCGTCCGATGACTACCGAGCCCAAGCTGTCTCGCAATCGTCCCCAAGATTCATTCGACTTGTAAGCACGTGCCGCAACCTGAATACCCGTTCTCCCCGTAATCGACCAGACCCCGAACGTTTTTCCATTGCGAACAATCCAAGGCGTGATGAACAAAGCGATAATCGCAACAGAAACAACACCACGCTTCATCCACTCACCTCGTTTTTTGAGATTCACAAGAATCATCAGAAGAAGTCCGATCGGAATCAGTGCCAAACTCACGCGTGTCAAAATAAGTGCACACGATGCAAACGAAAACGCAATCAACTCTTTCCAAGTCTGTTCCGTCGACATTGCACGGACGGCAAACCACACGACAAGCGCAACAAGAAAAGCCGCGAACATCTCGAGCAAATGTCTCGAAGCATAAAAAGCTAATCCGTAAGATAATGCCGCCGACCAAGCCCCGATCATCGCCAATCGAGAATCAAAACGTCGCAACGAATCCCAAATCAACCAAATAATCGAAACGAATAACAAGACTTGAATCCAAAGAATCGCTTGCTGATTCGACGTAACAAGATGAATCGCCGCTCGGAAGACAGGATATCCCAGCTCTCGCAGCATGCTCGCCTGACCATCGATAGAAAACTGTCCCTGTAAAATCGATTGCGATAATGCCTCATATTCTCCCGCATCCTTCGCTATACTTCCCGGTTGAAAAACAACAAAACTCGCCGCCAATAAAAATCCGACAAACATCGGCAACCAAGGCTTTTTCAAAAATGCGACATTCATGCTTCTCGTTCGCTAGACAATCGCACATTCTCCGAAAGACACCCGATCGCAAAACAAATCGGTGCCGCTCCAATCAATGCAGCAGCGACAAGATGCCATCCAATAAGAGCAGCGATGAATGCCGCGAACAAACAGACGAGCGCAATCAACAAAAACAATTTCAACGGATTATAATGCGCAATCACTGACACCAAAATCTGCGACGTGCGGAACGTATCGCGAATATGACGCACCTTGCTTGCTCCGATACGCGGCTTGTAATCAATCGGGGTGTACCCGACGAAATAGCCGTTCAAAAAGAAAATCAACGTGATCGAAGTAGTAAACGAAAAACCCAAACACGTGCGCGACAAATGCGGCATCAACTTGG
>CAZYKJ010000065.1:0-4814 GCA_964648065.1 uncultured Gammaproteobacteria bacterium | reverse complement strand
CATTAATCATCTCCTCCTTCTCAATGTAGGTATCGCTCTTCGCGATATACGCCTCAGGCTGATAGTAGTCGTAATATGAAACGAAATACTCGACAGCATTGTCCGTTAAGAAATGACGGAACTCATTACACAACTGCGCCGCCAAAGTCTTGTTATGCGCAATCACGAGCGTCGGTTTCTGAATACTCTCGACAACGTTCGCGATCGTAAACGTCTTACCCGTTCCGGTCGCTCCAAGAAGCGTCTGATAGCGATAGCCCTTCTTCACCCCTTCAATCAATTGCCGAATAGCCTCCGGTTGATCGCCGGAGGGCTCATAATTCGACTTAAGGATGAATTTGTCGGGCATACCCTTGAAATTATTGGATTTCCTGCTAATATAGGCCGAATGTTGGATTGGAAGTCTCTCCCCAAGCCCCTAGTCGCCCTTGCCCCCATGGCCGACATGTCGGACTTGCCGTTCTGCCTCGTCTGTAAAGATGAAGGCACGCCTTTGATGTTCCGCGAGATGGTGAGCGCCGAGGCCATCGTACGTCTTAATCCCAAGACTCTCAAGATGGCTCAGTTCGACGAGCGCGAGCGCCCGATCGTCCAACAAATTTTCGGCTCCAATCCCGACGTGATGGCCGAGGCCGCCAAAATTATTTACGACCGTTTCAAACCTGACGCCATCGACATCAACATGGGCTGTCCGGTTTACAACCTCGTTTCTAATTTCAACGGCGCCGCTCTCATCAAAGATCCGGAACGCGCCGCAGAAATTGTCCGCAAAGTTAAAGCCGCTGTCCCAATCCCCGTCTCCGTCAAAACGCGACTCGGTTGGAAGAACGACACCGACTGTCTCGAATTCGTAAAAGTCATCGCTGATGCCGGCGCTGATCTTATTTCGATGCACGGACGTACGAAGGAGCAGGGCTACTCCGGCAAAGCCAACTGGCATCGCGTCGGTGAAGCTCGCCGCCAAGTTCCGCATATTCCTTTTCTCGTCAACGGCGACATCACCACTCCGGAGCTCGCCAAAGAAGCAATGGAAATTTCCGGCGCCGACGGCGTTCTCATCGGCCGCGGTGGTCTTGGTAATCCGTGGTTCTTCAATCAAGTGCAACACTATCTCAAAACCGGCGAGAAACTTCCGGCTGTTAGTTTTGATTATCGTCGCGACATGGCAAAAAAGCATGCGCGTCTTCAAGTCGAACATTATGGCGAGCGCGGCCTCGTCAAACTCCGAAAGCATCTCCCTTGGTATTTCAAAGGCATGGATACCGGCGACTTGAAGTCCAAGCTCGTCCGCATCAGTAACCTCGAAGAGCTTGACAAAGCGCTCGAAAACGCCTAAAAAGGTTGGACGTCCTTTCACCTGCGAGGTACGCATGGGTCTCTCGGATTTCTTCAAGAACTTCCCTACTCTTGCCCGACAAGCGGCCCAAGAAGACGGTCGCATTCCCGAGATCGATCAACCGCCCGCACCCATCCTGCGCCGGGATCTGTCGACTCTCGACGACGCCCAGCTGATCGACATCGCGCGCCGCTACATGCACACGCATGAAGATCTGGCCGTCGCCGCGATCAGCAAGGTCAAGAAGCAGATGCGTCTGCGCTTGATCGCGATGGACCCGGACATGACCGACGTCGTCCGCATGTGCGCCATCGGCCGTCTCCGCGAGGACAGCGACGAAACCTGCGCGATGATCGCGCGCGCCGATCACAATCCTGTGATCGCCCACTTCGCCGCGAGCAACATCAAGAGCCGTCGTTGGCTCGAAACCTGCCAGGACATCCGTCACGAGGTCACGCGCGCCTTTGTCCAGATGAAGCTGGCCCTCACCCACTGATCGAGCTCAGCTCGACTGACACACCAGCCCCGATTCGCCTAGGCAAATCGGGGCCTCTTTTTTTTAGAGACTTGGCAAAAACTGCGTCGGATCAACCGGAATACCATTCTGACGGACTTCAAAGTGCAAGTGCGCACCCGTCGACAATCCCGCGCCCTGATCTCCCGGCCTTCCTCCCGAATAACCGATAATATCTCCGCGTTCGACATACGTATCTGGCTTTGCGCCAAATCTCGACAAGTGCGCATAGACCGTAGCCACTCCTCCCGGATGAACCACCATCACATAATTTCCATACTGCTTACCGGTTTTATTCCACGCGACATATCCTCCGGCCGCCGCATGTACGGGCGTTCCAACCGGTGTAGGCAAGTCGATACCCGGATGCTCGAACAACTTGCGGAACGGATAATCCGGATCATGGAAGCGCGCAGAAATTCCCTTCGAAGGCGTGATTGGCCAATTCAGCAAAACGTCCCCGCGTGCCAATGCCTGGTCAATCGAATCCAGTTTATCCTTTAACTGATCTTCCAACCGAGCCGCATTATCCGCTTCTTCCTGCTTTTGCTGGCTCAACTCAAACAAAATACGTTGATACTCGCCTTCTTGATCCTGCGTTTCCGTCAAAAGCGTAGACTTGGCTGCTTGATCTTGCTCAAGCGCCATCTGCTCTTTTTGCAAATCCGCTTGCTGCTTTTGTAACGAGTCACGATACTCCTCGGTTTCTTTTGCTTTCGCCTCCAATCCGATCTTTAAATTCCGCACCTCCTCCGTGGCGCTCGTCAAATCTCTTTGCAGCTGTGTCAATTCATCCAGTCGGGTAAAAAATTCGGATAGGGATCCGCGCGCCACAAACGACTCGAGCAATCCAACGCTTTGCGCATCTTGCATTTCCGTAATAACTCCACCCAACGCATCGCGTCTGCGCTGTAGCGATTGCTCTTCTGCGGTGATCTGCACGTTCAAGCGTTGAAGCTCGAGTGTCGCCAAGTCAATTTGACTCTTGGTACGCTCAACGCCCAACTGTTTTTCTAAAACGCGGTTCTCCAAAATAGCCAATTGGTTTTGCAAAGAAGCCTGCGCTGCATTCTGCTCATCGATACGTGAACGGTATTTACCGATGACCCCATCAATTTCTTTAATACGCTGCTCCTTTTGTTTGACTTGCGAATTCAAAGAGTCAATCTCTGTCTTTACCGATCCCGTCTCTTGAGCCAATACCAAATTCGGCGCGAGCAAGGACGCCGTTAAAAGAAAGACAATTGCTCTACGCAATATCATCGCCCCCATTATGCCATTTTTTCCAATGCTTCGTCGATGCGCTTCAAAGTCTCGTCTTTTCCTGCCACAAACATCAACTCAAACGGACTCGGCGACTTCTCGCGGCCAGACAATGCCACTCGCAAAGGCCACAACGTATCGCCATTTCCATACCCCTTCTCGGCAATCCAAGCCAACGTTTCCTTTTCCATTCCAGAGATATCCCCAAACCAAGCTTCGTCTTTCCCTTCGACAAACGCTTTCACGGATTCGAGACGCTCAATAGCCTGTTCCTTTGTCGACTTCTTCCAAACCAACTGTTCCTCGTCGTAATCTGCACACTCAACCGTCTCCGCAATCGCAGCCGGAGCTTCCGACAAAGTCGCCAAGCGCTCACGCACAATTCGTGCCGCACGTTCCTGCATAATTCCTTCCGGCAAATATCCTGCGCGGCGCAATCGCTCCAAATATTCGTCGACCGGAAGCGCTTTGATGTACTGCGCATTCAACCAATCCAACTTTTCCGTATTGAAGACAGCACCGCCTTTGTTCACATTCGAAATTTCAAAAAGCGTCGCAAGTTCTTCCTTCGTAAAAATTTCACGATCTGCCGTCGGATTCCAACCGAGTAATGCAACGAAGTTCACCAGCGCTTCCGGCAAATATCCCTTGTTCAAATAATCTTCAACCGCAACGTCTCCCTGTCGCTTGGACAATTTCGATCGATCCGGATTCAACAAAAGCGGAAGATGCGCATACATCGGCGCCTTCCAACCGAATGATTCGAAAATAAACAAATGCTTCGGCAAACTCGACAGCCACTCCTCGCCGCGAATGACATGCGAAATTTCCATGTCATGATCATCGCAAGTCGCCGCAAGATGATACGTCGGATATCCATCGGACTTGATCAGCACCTGATCATCAACCTGCGCCCAAGGAATTTCCACATCGCCGCGAATCATGTCCTGCATCTTGATCGAACCTTCGAGCGGAACCTTCAAACGAATGACATGCTCATCCCCAACTGCTGCGCGATTCTCTGCTTCCGTTTTGGACATCGCGCGGCAATGACGGTCATACATCACCGGCTGCTTCAATAATTGCTGCTGCTTACGCACTTCGTCCAAACGCTCTGCCGTGCAGAAACAATAATAAGCTTTGTCCTTCTCAATCAAATCATAAGCGTACTGCAAATGACGCTCGCGGAAAGACGATTGAATATACGGCCCTTCATCCGGCTTCAAGTCGCATGCCTCAAGCGTTCGCTGAAGACTTTCGACAGCGCCTTCGACCAAACGCGTTCGATCCGTATCCTCCACGCGCAAAATAAACACACCGCCATGCTTGCGGGCAAATAGCCAATTATAGAGAGCTGACCTCAAACCCCCGATGTGCAGGAATCCTGTCGGACTCGGGGCAAAGCGTACGCGTACGGACATGGCGCATATCTTGCCAAGTTGTCATGAATCTGACAATCTCCGGCTCGGAGGCGCTATGAAAGCCTATCTGCGATTTCGTATGCCGTTCGAAATCGCCCGCACCTTCTCGGACAATGTCCGTGACACATTTCAGGGTCGATTGGATCTCGTCGAGACCAAAAAGCCCAGCACCTTTCATGTGACACTGGCCTATTTCGACAACATTCGTCCGGAAGACATTCCGTCGATGAATGACGCCATCGCAACGGGCTGCATCAAATTCCGCAGTCATCCGCCCATC
>CAZYKJ010000064.1:479-4893 GCA_964648065.1 uncultured Gammaproteobacteria bacterium | reverse complement strand
GGCCGGACATTCCGGGGTGGTGACGCAGACGCGACCGTCGATCAGGCGGCACTCCCAGTCGCGGCCGGGTGCCGCGCAGACGTAACCGCTCGCGTCGGCATCGCAGCCGGCGAGACAGCCCTGCGTCCCGTCCATGAACGAACCCGGGTCGCAGACGCGGCCGTGTTCGTCGGGAACGTAGTTGGCGCAGGCCGTGAGACCGACGCCGATGAACATCGAGATGAGAACGAGCGAGGAATTCTTCGTCATCGAGCCTCCTAAATCTGTTGATGTGACGTTGCTGGAACCGCGGGGAAAATCCCCATCTGGACCGACCACTCTGTGTGATCAAACCGGATGGGGGTCCCGACTCAAGCAGTGATGCGAGTCGGGACCTTCAGTGCGTTCTCTAGAACGAGACGCCGACGCCGAGGGTGACGTTGCCGCCTACCGCATCGGTGCCGATCATGCGATCGGCTCCCTGGAAGAGGACTTCCGAATGGGTGTCAGCGAGACCACCCGTGAGCTCGACGTGGACCAGCGGGATGGGATTCCAGCGGAGGCGAACTTCGCCGCCAATCTGGAACCACGGCCATGCGTGGAGCGTCGACCCGATCTGGCCGCCGGGGTTGAAGCCGAAGCTGGATGCGAGGCCGAGGTCGAGAGCGAAGTGCTCGTCGAAGCGGATGACTGCGCCGGCTGAACCGCCTGCGACGCCTTCCATTCCGATCGTGCCATTCGGGTTGAACTGGCCGACGCGATCCATGAGATCACCCGCTCCGATGAAGCCTCGCAGGAAGAAACCTGCGTGGGGATCGGGCAGGGCCTCGAGCTCGCCGTAGACGATGCCGTTGGGCGACGCCAGGACGAAACGAGGACCCGCGATGATCGGGAGGTAGAAGCCGGCTCCCAGATGGAAGCGCAGGTGCCACCCGCCGACGATCGTGGTGTTGCCACCGGATCCGACCGCGTCGCACTCGGGTGTACCGATGATCGCGAGGCGCTGGTCCTCGGTCATCGCGTCCCACTCCGCATCGCTGCGGTGGCAGGCGCGTGCCCATCGGCGATCCTCGCGCTCACGGAGAGCGTTGAGATCGGCATTGAGCGCATCGAGATCCGCTCGCAGGCTCCGGATGTTGGTGGCGTTGATGACCACCTCGTCGAAGCGCGTGCACATCAGATCCCAGTCGGCCGAGTGACCCCGCATCCCTTCCGGGCCGCAGGCATGCTCGAGACGGTGGATGTGATTCCACACGTCCGTGAGGTCGGTCTCGTTAACGATCCGCTGGATGACTTCCGGCGCGTGAGTCACGGCCGGGTCATAGCAGTACGTGATGAAGAGGCCGACGCCGTCGCCGACATGGCGAAGCGACTCGCCGTCCACCGTGGAGTGTCGCCACTCGACGGCGAGCGGCACCGCGCCTTCCTCGCAGACGACGTGACGACGCCAGCCGCGGCCGGTGAGGCCGTGATCGATGCCGCGTGCCGGATCATGGACGCAAGCGCCGCGACACTCGACTACGAGCGTCCGACGCGCATGCGTAGTGGGCGTGGGCGTTGTTCCCGGAGCCGGCGGATCGTGCGGACAGACCTCCTCGAAGTGGCAGGTCGTGAAGGCGGCCATGACCTCTCCCATGTTGTGGAAGGTGGGTCGGCCGCCCTCGCCGTTGAACTCGTCGTACAGATGCTCCCAGAACGACATGGAGCCGATGTCGGCGTCCATGCAGGACGCCGTGAGATCGGTAGCCTCGTCCACCGTGAGCTCGCCGTCGGCGTACAGCTGGTTGAAGCGGCTGAGACATCCACCGGTCATGCCGTCAGGCAGAACGATGTGCGGCGTCTGGGCCTGCGCCGTTTGCGCGAGGCTGACGATGAGACCGAACACGATCAGGAACGAGAGATTCTTCATGCTGGAACTCCCTACTCCGAGCTTTCGCCCGGTGGTCTATGACCCCGGACGAGGTCGGGTTGATTTCACGTTCTAGAAACTTTGAAGTTGCTAGGAACACCGTCACCATGACAGGTCCTTGAGCCGTCCCGCCAAAGACGGAACGGCTCAAATACCAGTCGCTTACAGGCACGAATCTTCATTAAAGAACGTATAAGCATAGCAGGAATTAGTGGTTTTGTCAAGGGTTTATAACAATAATTCTGTTGGAGAATGGACAGTTTTAGGATTTGGCTAATCTGGTTTTTACAATTTGGCTAACTTGTCAAAATTTGGCTAAAAATGAAGAACCCCTCTACCGAAAGCCAGTTCGGGAAAGGGGTTCATGGGACAGGATCTGTCAGCCGCCTACCAGCTTCAGGTGGCTGGGTCGGGGGCCCTTGGGACGGAGCTTGAGTGGCGCGGACCTGGGCTTGGAACCGCCAGTTGACGGCTTCGCGCTCTGGCGCACCCACTCGTCGGCAGCCGGATGGGCCGCTGCGACGTAGGCGATCACGTGGTAAATGCGGTTCAGGGCGACTTGATGCGCCTGACGCTCACTCTCGCTAACATCCAATCTTCCGGTATTGACCTCCAGTCGACGCAGAAGCCGGATCAATTCGCCGGTGGGATAGCCGTAGAAGTCAGTGGATTGGCAAGCGCTCTCGATGAGGGCGGTGCAGATGTGGGCCGGGGGCGTGGCCGCGTCGATTCGATACGCCTGGAGCAGCTCGTGGGGTGTCCACTGCGAGATGCAGACCAGGGTCCACATGAAGTCACCGGCGTCCGCGAGAGGGACATACTCGATGAAAACAGGCGAAATGCTTGTCGTCACTCCCGGCACGAGCGTGCGCAGGAATGGCGAAATGACGCTGGCCCAGAACGAGTGGCTCCCCGGATGCATACCTGACTCCAACTCTGTCCACCGCGGCGGACGGGAAAGGAACTCCTTTTGTGTAACAGAATATTTCCCCTTTGTCAATCCCCTGCCCCTAAGCAAACGAGCCCGCTCGGGCTCGTTTGCTTACTTGATCAGGCTGCCTTTTTTGAAACTTTCTGGCGCACTGGCTTTTTTGGGCTCATTTCCTCGATTCCGAGGATTTTGTCGGCTTTTTGGACGCGAGCCTTGGACTCTTGATCGCCGTCCATGTCGTAGAAAGCGCGGTCAATTACGTAGGCCGTCGCGACATCCGTGGTATTGAAGATGGCTCGCAAACGCTGAACTTGATCATTATCCATGCCAACGAGACGCTTGCTGATCGAGTTCCAGAGTTCAGCAGCACGCGGATACTCTCTGCGGACAACATTGATTTCCGCTGCGCGCGACTCTTGATATTTGCGGGCTTCGACAGCCAAGCCGACTTCGGCGTCAGACATGCGCTCCGAAGGCGGCATATCGATCGGCTCGATGCTACCGATGCGTGAGCTTGCAGCTTCTGCGATCGTCGGAGTTTCGGATGAGACTTTACGCGGCTTAATGCGGCTTTCCGGACGCTTGGCACGAATCTTCTTTTCGCTCGTAACGATTCCGCCTTGCTCGTCGCGGACAATGTTGGCGCGATAATCAGATTCGATTTTTTCGATTTCTTTGTCTTCTTCGCTTACGACAGGAGGCATCTCACGTGGCGCGCGCATGACGATTGGGGCCGGTTTTACTTCTGGTTCCGGAGCTTCGCCGGCTTTACCGCGCTTCTCTTGAAGCTCAGCTTTCAATTCTTCTAGACGTGCACCGAGCGAGCTCCATTCATCCAAAATTTTATAGACCGGACCATTGGTAAGACTGGCGAGGCCGCGCTTCAAGCGTACCCATCGATCATTCAAAACCATTTTTTCATACGCCTCCTCTGCCGACATATGCGTGAAGGCTGACAGGCGTTCGGCGGCATTGGCTAAAGCCTCTTCAGTTTTGGTGATGCGACCCATGATATTGCGCAGACGCGGATTCTGGAGATCTGACTCGCGCTGGGAAATCGGTTTTTCGACAGTGATGTCGATCGGATAACCCTCCTCCTCTTCTTTGGTTTGATTCTTTTTATATTCCTCAAGAGCTTTGCGCGACTCGGCAATAATGCGACGGCGCTCGGCGTCCTCGGCCATGCTGCGCTGGATACGCGAGCTCCACTCACGATCTTGTTCTACCTGATTGCGAGCGACTTCTTGCGTTTTTGTTTCATCCAGCTCTTCTTGTCGAATATTGGTTTTTTCAAGGCGGATACGCTGCTTATCTGCTTCTTGTCTCGCCTCTTCCAAGGCCGCTTCATTTTCCGGAGAAGGATTCACTTGCTGACGCGCATCCGCTTCTTCAAAACGCGCATACGCGGCGTCATATTTTTTCTGGAATGACTTTTGAAATGTACCGAGCGTCGGTTCTTCGCTCTTTTTAGCCGGCTTTCGTTTGGCAGGCTTCACTTCCATCGGCTTGGAAAGCTCATCCAAAAGCATATCGTTCTCCGCGTTCTCCTGCTGCGAACGCAAAGCCTCGCGGACCTTGGCTGCCACTTTTTTCTT
>CAZYKJ010000064.1:0-469 GCA_964648065.1 uncultured Gammaproteobacteria bacterium | reverse complement strand
TCCGGAGACGGTCCCGGGACGGACTCGGCGCGCGAGACCGGGGCTTCATTACTCTCCAACTTTTTCAAGCGGCGTGGCATAGATGTGAATTAACCGGAGTATAACACAAAAAACAAAAATCTCCCCGTCCTGGGGAGATTTTTGTTTAGGCTTTTACCAACTTGGCAAAGACTTCCGGGTGCTTCATCGCGATTTCGGCCAGAACCTTGCGGTCGAGTTCGATGTTGCGCTTTTTGAGATCACCCATGAAGCGAGAGAATGTCGTTCCGTTCATGCGGGCGGCGGCGTTGATGCGCATTTGCTGGAGGGCGCGATTGTCGCGCTTCTTCAACTTGCGGCCAACGTAGGCATTGCGTCCGGACTTGGTCGCGGCCGTTTTGGCCAGCGTGATCTTGGACTTGCGTCCCCACATCATGCCCTTGGTACGGGCCAGGATGTTCTTGCGGCGTTTGATGCGGTGGGTACCGCG
>CAZYKJ010000063.1:0-4896 GCA_964648065.1 uncultured Gammaproteobacteria bacterium | reverse complement strand
AACGAGATGGGCATCAATGACTGGATCGCGGCCGGAACGTTCACGGAGCCTCTGTCCGATCCTCGATACGGAGGATGCAGGATTGTTCGCAAGAACACCGCCGATCCCAACAAATCAATCGAGGTAGACTACGTTCCTCGCGGGATTGGGAAGTTCAGAACCGACTTCCAGCCGTCGATTGGCACTGGAACAACGTTCGGATTCATTTCGGTTGACACGTCGGGTAGAGCCAACCTGTATGTCAACGGGACCACGCCAGAGTTGGCAATCTCGGTACCGTCTCAGGCCGCCACGCTCAACCTCGGCTACGCCTCGGCGGCAACGCTGCAGACCTCCGCGTTTGCGGCGGGGATCAGGCCGTCTATCCTGTTCAGCAGCCAACCAGCACTACCAGATTCGCGGTATCCAGCCGGGACGCCTGGTTACAACACCACCACCGGCCAGCTTCTGAAGGTGAATTCCACCGGTACATCGTGGGGTGTGATGATCAACGGTGGCCTGGACATCCAAGCTGGATCGATCACGGCGGATCGGATTTTCGCCAACAGTATCACTGCGGGCCAGATCGCCGCTGGCGCAATTGGGACATCACAGCTCTTTGCCGGTGAAATCCTCGTTGGATCGGTGGGCGGTGGGCCGACGCGATTCCGGGTCAACGACACGTTTGGAAACATGATCGCGTTCTTCGGCGATGTTCCAGCGGGGACAATTGTAAACGGGGTATCCCTCGCAGTCGGGTTCAAGGGAGCATACCTGCTCAACCTGAGAATCGGCAGCAACATCAACTCGCCCGCGATCTATGCCGACTCGTCGCAGGTATTCATCCAGAATGTTCCGATCACGATCAACTCAGGGCAGGGGTTGACGGTGCAGACCAACAGCCTTGTAACCACGATAAACAATGAATTCTCGGGTGGTCTTGCTGCGTATGCTGGCGTCGTAACGAGGAATGTGGCGAATACCCAAGCGGCCACGATAAAACCGAATCAGTTTTCAATCCAGAAGGGTACAGGGGGTATTGCGCGAGCATATCTCTCAGGGGACAGTGGTGGTGGGGCCAGCATGACGCTCAATGCCGATAGTGGGTCGATTGGAGTTTCCATCAATGTGAACTCGGGCGGAACACCATCGGTATTCTTTGCAAGCGGGTTCATTTCGGCCTACAACGGGTCATTCAACTACACCAAGCCTGGCGGCGCAACTGGAACCATAACCGTGCTCGCTGGATGGATCACGAGCGTTACGTAAGGAGATATTATGGCAATCATCAGCAAAATCAACGATCTGCTCACTGAAGCGGCAGCGGAGGGCGTCGATATCGCCACACTGGCCAACCAACTGGTCCAAACGTACAACGACCAGAACGCCAGTTATCCAACGTACTCATGGACGCAGTGGGATTACATCTCACCGACGAACTTCTTTGACACCATCACGTGGATAGGTCAGGCTTCAACCATGCCGTTCGATGTGGCCTACAACCGCGCGTGGTCCTACGCGATGGGGTTCGACCCTGGCTACTTCCTGGTTCACGTGTTCGCTATGCTCCAGTGCCTCCAGGACGGTAACCCGTCACTGCCGCAATTTAGCAGCAAGAGCGCGTATCTCGTAGGCAACTGCACGATCAGCTAAGGGGGAAAATATGGCAGCAACATTTCACTGGTGCTCCGATCACGGAGCGGCAACCGGCTCACCATCGCATGGGACCACCCGTAATGGATTCGGCGCAGATACAGCCTATCCAACCAACGGGGACTGGAAGAACGTCGACGACGACGCGACAGCGCATGGATCGTCCACTGTAGCGCACGGCAGTAACAGTTACGACCGATTCCACTACGGCCACTTCACTGGCACATTCAACACGATCTCAAATGCTAAGTGGACGGCCAACAACTCCGTTGGCGGCGTGAACAAGACGGGAGTGAGCCTCATGGGTGGCGTGCTCAGCACCTATCGAACTCCAGCAACGACTTCCAACACAAACCTGACAACCAATTTCACGACTCAGGTGTTCGTCAAGGACGGCTTGCCGGTCAACTTCAGTACCACCGGGCCGGAAGACGCTTCGCCGACTGCTACACTCACTGCTCCAGGTTACACGCAGTATTTCGGGACGCAGATCTTGACCAGTGGGGCCGCAACGGCGGGCGCCATGACTCCGGCTCTCGAAGTGTTCGTGTGGGACGAGGACTAAGTGATGCTCAAGTACCTGTTCATCGCTTTCTATGACGACGGCGGGTCGATCTACCAGACGCAGGAAGATAAATCGCGCCAGCGAGACGACAAGAACGCCTTCTACGATGTGAAGTATGCTCCGCTGGTGCCCATGGATCAGTTGACGGCCTTCGCGCTCACCGATGGGAGAAACTGCTACCTTGTCGATCTCACGAATGGCCAATTCACGGTCAATGGCGTTATCAAGCACCCCGCCGACGAGTTAGGGCGGAAGGGGCGAGAGCTCATCTACTTCCGGCGCAATACGATGTGTCCGCAACAGCCCGATTTGGTGCTCACCGTATGGCATCTCGGCTGGAAAATGGGCGAAATCGAGCACGTTTTAAAGCTGTGGTGATTGACACCATCACAGTGATTGTGATAATCTGTGAAGTGAACTTCAAGCCTACTTCTTGGGACGCGCAAGCGTCCCTTTTCTTTTGAACCTCATGGAAGAAATACAACAACCAAAACAGGGACGCATTGTCCCATTCAACGAAGATCAGAAGCGTGTGGCAACCGAGGCGCAGTCGGTCTTCAACATCACCATGCGAGCCGTCGCCGGAACGATGGGCCTGCACGCTGGAAAGTTCTATCTCTCGCCGGACCTATCCGGCATGATCGTGGAGGAATAAATGCGGGATCTCCTGACCGTCGCGAAGATCATTTTCGTGGTGGCGTGCGTGGGGCTTGTGTTGTCGGTGGAGCGGACGCTGAATACTTTGCCGACCATGCTCGATGCAGCTATCGAGCGCGAAGCGGAACTCACGCGACAGATGGCGCAAGTGGAGATCTCCATGACGCGGCAAGCGCTCATGCGGCAGTTGTCCATCACGAGTGGGCAGGTTGTCGGCGAGGTCAAGGCGGCGCGCATTGACGCGCGGAACGAGATTCGCGCAACACGGTCAGAAACTCTCGCACGTGTCGATACGATTCTGAAAGTCACCGGCGACGGCGCGCAACGGACGGAAAATCTCGTAGCTCGCGCAATCGAAACCACTCGGACAGATCTTCTCTCGCGTATCGACAAGGCGGCTTCACGCCTCGATCCCTACACGGACTGCGATGCAAACGGACTCTGTTGGCAGGGGCTCGTTACCGACAATTTGACGTCTCTTCGCTACGCGGCGCGCGAAGCGGGAAAGGCGGCTCCGGCGCTCTCGAAATCCGCGCAGCAGATCGCAGATAGCGCGGCAGAAACCAGTATGTACACGGCGGAAACCGCCAAGAACTTTGCGACCGCAACCAAGCCGCTCCCGTGGTGGGTGCGGTATGTCCCACTGCTCGGCAGCGCAGCGAGCGTTGCGATGCCGTTTCTTCTGCACTGAAAGGATGACAATGCAGTTCTTTAAATCGATCTACGCCGGGGCGAAAAACGCGCTCCGTTACGTTGGCTGGTTCTTCGTGACCGGCAAGGCCGAAGCCGCGATCTCGGCGGCCGTCAAGATTCTCCCCGAAGCGCTCGACGCTGTTGGCGTTGTGGCGCGCATGACGCCGACCAAAACGGATGACGAGATTCTCGAAGTCGTTCGCCAGTATGCGTTGCCGCGCGCGGAGAAGTACGTTGCGACCGCGAAGGTTGATTATGGCCTTGCGCGGCTCCAGCTCGCCACGGATCTGCTCGGGACGTTCCTGCACTCGCCGGTGGCCACGAACATCATGCAGACGGCGTTACAGCTTGCCTACACCGGCTACAAAGCGGAGACGGCGCAGTGACCAAATTCGAAGCGTTCATGCAATTCCTGCGAGATGAGTTCGACAAGCTCGTGCTTGTCGCGCTCGTCCTGTTTCACGGCGCGATGGCTGTGTGGCTGGCGATCATGGGCCACAACGACCTGGCCGCATGGTTCCAGCGTGCTATCGACGGGTTCTCCGGGGCGCTCATCGCGATCCTGACCGGACGCCTCACCAAGCGAGAGGTGGTGGCAAATGGCTAAGCTCATCGGCCTTGCGGGCCGCATGGGAAGCGGCAAAGACACCGTGGCGGCACTATTGGCGACGTGGGGCTATCAGCGGACTGCGCTCGCAGATCCGTTGCGTGAAGAGGTCCGCGAGTGTTTGGCGGGCGGCAATCTTCCCGCAGAAGCGCCGTTCGTTCTGAAGGCGGCAAGGGCGCTTGGCCTGCTCACTGCGGATCGCGTCTGGCAGAAGCCAACCGGCTACCTGATGCGGTGGATGCTCCAGTGGCACGGTACAGAATACCGGCGCTCGCAGGACACGGCCTACTGGATCAAGATCTTGTTCGGCAAGATCGACCGCCGCATGTTGTACTGTGTCTCCGATATCCGATTCCCGAATGAAGCCGAAGCGATCAAGCGTGCAGGCGGCGAGGTGTGGCTCATTCAGGGGCGCGAGTCGCGCGGCGCGCGGTCCAGCCACCACAGCGAATCATTGGCGGGCATCACCCCTGACCGCATCATCGACAACTCCGGGTCGCAGTACGACCTGGCGCTACGGGTGAAGATGGCGATGGACGAGACGCGCCCACGCCGGCGAAAGCGCGAAGTCGAAGAGCAGCCAATTTTGTCCGATGTTATCGAGTAAGGTTCCGATCGCCTGCCTGCTATTCATCCTGGCCGCGAACACACGCTCGCGGCCTTCCCGATTCTGACTCCCCTCCCCAAAGGACACCATGGCCAAATCCCAACACAGGGAAGTGAAGCGTAAGTGCCCGATCTG
>CAZYKJ010000062.1:1447-4944 GCA_964648065.1 uncultured Gammaproteobacteria bacterium | reverse complement strand
TTTCTCCCATCTGTCGACGATAACGTCGCAATACGCGGGATCCATTTCGATCATGAAGCACCGCCGTCCGACCTGTTCGGCGGCAATGAGCGTCGAGCCTGAACCGCCAAAACAATCGAGCACGATTCCGTCCTGCGGTGCGCTGTTCACTATAGCCTTGGCGCAGAGCCGAACCGGTTTCATGGTCGGATGCTCTGGCGACTTGGTCGGCCTGTCGAAAAACCACACGTCGCCCTGCTTTCTGCCGCCATACCATGCGTGTTGCGTCCATCCGTATAGGATCGGCAACGCATCGGCTTCAGCATTCGAATCATCGAGCTTGGATGCATCCTGTTCGGACAATCCATGCATGATCGGTTCGGATTGGTGCTGATAGTCGGAACCGCCAAGCGTGAATCGCTGTTTCGCCCAGACGATGTATCCCTGCCAATGCCCGCCGGCATCAGTAAACGCCTGCCAGAGCGAATGCAGTTCGCCGTATGACATGCAGATGTAAAATGCACCTGTAACATGGGCGACAAGATTGGCCATGACATGACGCAGGAACGCGATGAATTCGTCACGCGGCATTTCGTCATTTGCGATCTTCTTTCTACGCTTTCCAGATCCGCCGACGTAGCCCATGTTGTACGGCGGATCCGTAAAACACATGCTGGCTTTCGCGTCTTCGAGCAAGCGAGCAAAGCAATCAGGATTGGTCGAATCCCCGCACAAAAGTCTATGAACACCAAGTTGATACACGTCTCCCGTCTTGGTTTTAGGGTTCTCGGGAATGATCGGATCGTAGTCGTCTTCGACCGGCTCCTTGGTGAGGCGGTTCAACGCCTCGGTTATTTCGTTCTCGTCAAAACCTGAGAGCCTGCGGGACTCGGCGTCCAGCTCGTCCAACAGCTTGGCGAGCATGTCCATGTCCCATTCGCCCGAAATACGGTTGAGGGCGAGGTTCAACGCCTTCTCTCGATCCTTCGGGATATCGACGCGGATGCAGGGTACTTCGGCCATGCCGAGACGTTCCGCCGCTTTGATGCGCTGGTGTCCACCGATAACAGTCCCGTCAGCGTTTACGATGATCGGATCCACGAAACCGAACGCACGGATGGATTCCGTGAGTTTCGTGAGTTCTCGTTCACTGATGGAGCGCGGGTTGTATTCGGCTGGCTTGAGTGCGGTGATTTTTATCGATTCGTATTGCATAGGATTGTTTTTGCGATGTTCTCGACCACTCGGCTTACGACTCCGTTTCCGCACATCTTGTATCGCTTGGTATCGCTCATTTCGATCTGATTCCCCTTCTCGTCGATACCCCATCGCGTCCATTCGTCCGGCCATGACATGAGGCGTTCGCATTCGAGCGGAGTCAGACGCCTGACTCGGATGCCATCCGTGACGCCGGAAACCTCGGCTGTGCGATGGCTGTATCCCTTGGCGTATCTGGCTTGAATCGTTCGTGCCGCGGACGTGATCTTCGGATTTTTAGTGCTGAAATCAATGAAGGCGATTCCTCCAGTATTTGCTCCATCGATCGTGAACGCGTAGTCGCCCTCGATCTTCCTTTGATTGCGATTCAGGTATTTGAGCGGGCAACGGACGGCGTAACAACCAGTCTTCGCACCTATGCCTCCGCCGTTTGCTTTGAGCGTCCGCGCGACGCCGTGTTCGGAATAGACGCGTTCCGCTTGAGCGACCCGAGACGTGATTTCGCTAAGATGCGCTTCAGTACCCTGCGGCTCAAAAAATACTTCTCGTGCACGTTTGCCTCGAGTACCGATGATAAAGACGCGTTCGCGGTTTTGAGGGACGCCGAAATGTCTTGCGTTGAGAATTTGCCATGAGAGAGCGTAGCCCTCTTCGGCCAGCGAATTGAGAATGACGGCGAAGTCGCGTTCGCCGTTAGACGACAGAGCACCTTTAACGTTTTCCCAGATGAAATGGCGTGGCTTTTTCTCGTGCAACGCACGGACGTATTCCGCGAACAGGCTCGAGCGTGAACCTTCGAGTCCCGCTCGCTTTCCAGCGACGGACAGGTCTTGGCATGGGCTGCCTCCGACAAGAAGGTCAAAGTCGGGAACGTTCTTCCAGTTGATTGTTTGGATGTCTCCATAATTCCTGATGTTAGGGAACCTGTGGCATAAAACCATGCTCGCGTATTTATCGATTTCGGAGAAACCAACACATACTGCCCGCCTCCGCCGTTTGTCGGCAGGCAGAACGCGCAGTCCCATTTCCAGAGAGGTCCGCTTCCCCCGCTTGAATATTTGAGGCTTGGTCTGTCGGGGTTTCGAGTCTGTTGATTGAGTACCCATGTCATATGCGTTGTCGATACCGAGTTCGAATCCGCCGACTCCAGTGAAAAGGGAAAAATATTTCATAAGAGCGAAATGCCTATCGCCTTTGCAACCTCATCCCACGATCGGGCGAGGATGTATGTGCCGCCTGCCGTTTCGATCTTCGTCTGCCAGTCGCGTTGCTCTGCTCGTTGCCGCCCTTCAGGCGATTTCACTTCGATGCCGATGAACTGACCACGAATGACGCAGACGATGTCTGGCATGCCGACGTTGAACACGTCTGAGCGTCTGAAACCAATGATCGTTCTTCCTTTACGGATCGGGATCGGCGTAGGCTGGCAACGGAAAGCCAAGATTCCGCGCCAACGGAGATTGTCTAGGATTGAGTGCTGGATGTCTGATTCCCTCATGCGGACAAGCATAATCGCGTGAAGGCTTGAAAAAGGGCGGTTATCCACGTTTCCGACTCGTCATCGCCACGAGAGGCGGTGGTTTGTCGACGTAGACGATCACAGCCTTCGGGAATTCATGGCCTCGTTCGACAAGATCGGACACCCTCCCTGCAAGTGCGTCTGCCGTGCAGAGCCATCGATCAGCCGAGAGCTCAAGCTCCTGAGACTTGCAGGAAAGGTACCGTTCGTACGCATCGTTCAACGAGCAGATGAGACTTTCGTCTTTCGTCGGTATGTCTTCGATCTGCCAGATCCGTTTCTCTCCCCACTTGGCGAGTTCGGCGAGTGAGACGTGAATGGAGCCTCGCCTGCGACGTAGCAGGTAGGCGTGGCCGTCGGAACCCATGACGAGGATCGACAGAGCATCGACTTTCAGAAGGTTGCGTTGAGCTATCATGGTTCATGTTGTTGGAGGTTCAAATTTCGGAATTTTCCGGACCGGCACGAGTCTGACCTCCCAGAGCTCGTTTTTCCGTTCGACCGTGATGGATTCGAATGTCCGGCGGTTCGCCTGCTCCGCGAATTTATCTGCACTTTTCTTTTCGCGAAAGCGTGCGACGATTTCCTTTTTTCTGCATAAATTGTGAAACCGTCTTTTTAATCAAGAAGCCGCTGGAAGCGGGAGATGATTCTGTCCATGCGGTCGCTGTACCAATCCTCGAATGGACTCTGCGCTCCGGAGCGTTCCCAGAGGCTATACATAGTTGAGCGCAATCGGTGGCTTTGAGTAGGTGGATGATATTCGTCGCGCTTGCAGGAA
>CAZYKJ010000062.1:0-1437 GCA_964648065.1 uncultured Gammaproteobacteria bacterium | reverse complement strand
ATGATTCAGGTGAAAGTAGCGCGGCCATGGGTTGGAATCCGCCCGCGAGACGTGGTGATTCCGGTTTGCTCCCGAGCATCTTCGCTTTACGTTCTTCGATCGGGAGTTCGCGATATTCGCGTTCAAATTCTTCGGGCGTTGGAACATTGTCTCTAGCAGTTTCGGGATAGTATTTTGAGTCTAACCGAACGGTACGCAATCCGCGTTCGTCGATCGGCGAATCCGCATCTACCCATTCGCCAAACTGGCGGATAACGCGCGTGCCGTCGTGCAGGATGCCCATACGTTGTTTCGAACGATCGAGATCCTCTTCGAGAGGCAGGATGTGACTCACGGAAGACAGATTGATTGTCTCACCGGTCGATGGAACAAAAACGAGGCCAGTCTTACCTGCGAGATTTCGGAATTCGTCTTCAGTAACCGTCGTGTGGTCACCGTTGATAAGTTTGACTGTGTAAATTCTCATAGGGTCTGGATGGCTCCTTTGTTCGTGTACTGACCAGCTCTACGAAGCCACGTCTCAAGCCGTCGGTGGACTTCAAAAGTTGGTTGGAGCTCCCATCGGCACTTCATCCCCGTACGGTTGCGCTCGGTCCAGTAAGCGACGAATTTTTGAATCTCCGAACTCAGCGCTTCGATCGAAACCGACTTAGCTGTCGCGATAGCAGATGCCAGAACTTCCTGTTGTGACGTATCTGAAAAAAACGACTTTGCAGTCTCGCTTGGGGTAAGTGTGGGCACGCCTCTCTCAAAATCCGGATCAGAATCAGAATCAATATCCGTCTCCGAATCAGGCTCTAATGTGGATACCCCTTCTATATCCCTTGTATGACCTATCGAAGGGGTATCAATTTTTATCTTAACCAAGGCAATTTTCTTGATACGGGTGAGTATTTCTTTCGGGATGCACTTCTTTTCGTTTTCAATGCCGATCCTTACCTTGGAGTTGCCACGAGCGAACTGATGCCGTTCGAAATTGCGGATAAAAATCCATCCATCGAGGTAGTAGATTTTACCGCTCAGCCGATCAAGAATTTTTAGAAGTTCCTTTTCCCTCACTTTCGTTTCATACGCGATCGTCTGGAGCGGAAGTTCGTAGATGCCGCAGATACTCGTGTGCTCGTTCGTGAGGAAATACAGAAACAGATACCTCTCGATAGGCATCAATGGGACGATGAAGCTGTCGCTCCAGAATCGCGTGTTGATAAAGCGTTGTTTGGCCATAGTCCTCGGGGCGGCTGCGTGCCGGATTAGGCGGGATGCCCGGCACGCAGTTCGCTTGCGTCATCGTCTAAGATTGCGAGATCGCGGATCTCTTTTTCGCGCTGGCGTGAGACGGTGCGTACTACGTCCTCGAACGCCGTACGCGCGGAATCGTTCTGCTCGCGCACACGCATCCGCTCGACCACATTCAACACCCAGTCGAGCGAACGGATC
>CAZYKJ010000061.1:3153-4953 GCA_964648065.1 uncultured Gammaproteobacteria bacterium | reverse complement strand
CCAAACGAATACCATCCTGAAGGGACAGGCCGTATCCCCCATTAATCGGATGGCGAATCACCGTAGCGCCCGCCTCACGGGCAATTTGGCCCGTTTCGTCCTTACTCCCATCATCGACCACAATAAGCTCCAAATCCCAATTTTGGGCCTTGGAAAGGGTCTTGATTCGCTCAAGGGTCGGTCCGATTCCGTCCGCTTCATTGAGCGCCGGAATGATGATTGTGAGGGCCTGATTCATAAAGTTATCGGGACCTTAGCAAATCCAACGCTTCTCGCACATGGGACCATGCCTGATAGGGCGTTTTGAGGGTCAGGAGGCGTCGGAGCAAAAAACTCGGTCGCAGATAGAAGCGGCGAATCGCGGACGACTGCAGACGGAAAATCGTCTCATTCGGCAAGATGTCATCCTCGGCTTCTTCAAGCCAAGCCGGCTTACTTTGCGACGAATCAAATGTCATGCGCGTGGTATCCAAAGCACCCTGCTCACGCATCAAGCGACGGAACGTGGAACCAAAACGCGGTGTTGCAATATTGAATGATCCGTAGTCGAGCGGCAGTACCGTTGCAAATTCAATCGTATCCTTGATCGACGCTTCCGATTCTCCCGGCAAACCAATCACGAATGTACCAACCGATTTCAAACCAAGACGACGCGTGATCGTAAGCGCGTCCATCATCTGCGATCGTTTGGTATTCTTTTTATATTTTTTCAAAATCTCTTCATTCGCCGATTCGATTCCGTACATGATCGTGTGGCATCCCGCATCTTTCACTGCTTTCAAAAATTCTTCATTCACCAAATCCACGCGAGACCAGCAAGTCCATCGCAATTCCGGAAATTCCAATTTGATACGACGCAACAATTCTTGCGTACGCACACGATTCACACCAAATGTTTGATCGCGGAAAAAGACTTCGTGAATTCCGAGCGAACGAAGCAAACGTAATTCATCGATCACCGTATCGATATCGCGCAGTTTGTAACCCGTAGTGCTCATCGGACAAAACGTGCACGAAAATGGGCATCCGAAATCCGTCAGCACCGTCGCCCACATGCGCTGTTCCGAAAAAGGAAAAATATACTTCTGAATCGGCCACAAATCCCAACGCGGTACCGGCATCGCATAAAAACCATGACCGTGTTTTTCAACTCCGGCCTTGATCTGTCCGTCTTTCCCTCGATAAATCAAATTCTCAAATACGCCATCCTCCGTTCGCGAAAGCCAATTCGGAAAATCTTGCGTGGAAAAATCCGTCAAAACCGCATCGCAAAAAGGATGCAAATCCAAAGCGTGCTCGCGTATCTCGCGATACACATCTCCGGATCCGACAAAAACTGTTTCCGGCAAACGCTTCTTCAACTCCGTCAAAAACGGCACATCCTCTTCATACGAAGGCGAAGCGATCAAATAGACGACAAGCTCCGGTTTGAATGCCTCCACACGTTTCCACGTCTCTTCTTTCGTCATTCCCTCCGCAATTGCGTCCACACAATCCAGAAAATACCCAGCCTTATCCAAAACGCCCGAAAGATAAATCAAATCCACCGGATGATAGTAATAGCTCGCCTTCGAAACCAACGTACAAAAATAATCGCGGAAATATTTCTTCGTCCCTGGCGGATTCAACAAAACCGCCCGCTTACGCGCAGGTCCCGCCGCTTTGGCCGTAAACGTTTCCGTTTTTGCGGCATCTGTCGGCAAATGTCCGCCTTCGACAAAAGTTGCATCCATAATTACATTTTTGTTCCGCTTGCCCGCCAGCTTACGCCCACGTACGGCGTAATGGAAACATCACGAA
>CAZYKJ010000061.1:0-3143 GCA_964648065.1 uncultured Gammaproteobacteria bacterium | reverse complement strand
GCTAAACCAACGTTCCGCGCGCTCCTTCTTGATAAAGTCCGTCTGCGGCGCATTCAACTTGTCGAATACATTCAAATCATTGCGCTCGAAAGAAAGTTTCCGCCAATTCTGAAAATATTCGTAGTACGGAAGAAATTTCAACGGCAAAAAATAAATCGTATAGACCGGAATATAGACGAGAGCCGTCAGCACCTTTGACAATGTTCGCAAAGCCGGCTTCGGCAGCCTCATCAAAAACCAGCGCTTCGCTCCTTCGACAAACACACGATTCAAGAAATTTCCTTCATACGAATAGCACCAAACAATCATGCGTCCGCCTGAGCGCGTCTGCCTCGCAAGATTCGCAAATGTCTTGTCCGGATTATCCGTGTGATGGATCACACCGACGCAATACACAATATCAAAAAGCTGATCAAAACGTACGCGCGCGATATCACCTTCGATGTACTGGATATTCGAAAATTGTTTCGTGCGTTCTTTCGCAACTTCCAACGCATTCAAATCAACGGCAACAATTTCCGCAGCAACCGCTGCGACAAAGGACGTGTGACGTCCCCCGCCGCAGCCAGCATCCAGCACGCGCTTGCCGCGAAAATCTTCCAGCATATTCCAATGCTCAAAAAGCCATCGCTCTTTATCCTCAAAGCGCTCCCACTGCCATTTCCAATCGTCTTGTTTGCGCTGAATCTCGCTCATACCTTAGCGCGCAATTTCTTCCAATTCCCTTTCACAACCATCCATTTATAACGAATAAAAACACGCTCATAGCTCCAAGGCAGAGCAGTAGTATCCCCCTCCCAAGCCTTCAAATAACCAATGAGCATACGGACAAATTGTCCTGCTCCATGCCACACATTGTACCAAACGATCCATCGCCAAAAATGTTTCGCCGTAGACGCAGGCGTCTCAAGTTCCATCAACACATACTTGTCCGTCTTGCGCTGCAACGTTTCCGCATCTGTCCATGGAGCGATAATCGCTTCTTGATGATCCATTTCTTTCACCGCAGACGGCAGCACAAACCGCTCATGGATTTTTCGCGCCGACAACGTGAGACCGTCGGATTGACGGAACAATCGAATATACAAATCCGGATAAAAAGATGCATGGCTCACCATCCGTCCATCCGGCAAACGCACGAGACGACGAACACGATGCGCAATTCCATGCGCATCCAACGTCACGGTCTGACGAATCAAGTTGCTCAAAGCCTGACTCGGATATTCATCCGCATCAAGAATAAACATCCAATCGAATTTTGCCTTCGACCAGAGTTTAAAACGCATCTGCACAAAATCTTCGATACGCGAATTCGGAATATCATGATCAAATTGTTTTTCCACGCGAACCCCGAGCGATTGTGCAAATTCCTGCGTTCCGTCCGTGCTATTTCCATCCAAAAGAAACACGTCTTCAAATTGACGGACCAATCCCGGCAACGTCTTCTCAAGCAGCGATCGCGAATTCAACGACAACATCGGCACCGAAACCGGAATACGATTCTGTTTCCATGCGTATGATTTGATTCCCGTAATGACTTCCGCAACTTCTTCATCGCGCAACTCCGGAAAAATCGGCAACGAAATAATTCTCGCACAAGAGTCCTCGGCAATCGGACAATCCCCACTCTTTCCACCATATTCCTTCATCGAAGGCTGGAGATGAATCGCTAACGGATAATGAATTCCCGCACCAACACCAATCGTCTTCAAATGCTCCATCAAAGCCTCGCGCTCATCGCTTTCGATAATAAACCAGTGGTAGACATGACGTTCGCCAAAATCTCCAGGAAAAGCAATCGGCAATCCCTTTAGTCCTTCGCGATACATTCCAGCGATCTGACGGCGTCGCGCATTCGCTGCATCCAAGCGCGTCAAACGAAGCTGCAAAAACGCCGCTTGCAACGCCTCCATCTTTAAATTCGTTCCAAAAATATCATGGCGATATTTTTCCTTCATGATTCCGTGCAAACGAATGGCGCGAAGTTTTTCTGCGATCGAATCATCATTCGTCGATATCGCACCGCCTTCTCCAATCGCTCCCAGATTCTTCGTCGGATAAAAGCTGAAACATCCGGTGTCGCCGATCGATCCGACACGTTTCTCCTTCCAAAAAGCTCCATGCGCCTGACAAGCGTCTTCAATAATTTTCAATTTGTGTTTCGAAGCAAAAGCCATCACCGCATCCATGTCGCAAGACAAGCCATACAAATGTACGGGAATAATGGCCTTTGTTTTTTCCGTAACCAAGCGCGAGGCAACACCGAGATCCATCAAATACGTTCCTGCTTCCATGTCGCAGAAAACCGGCTTCGCACCTGCCATTACGACGGCTTCCGCTGTTGCAATAAAAGAATTGGTCGGAAGAATAACTTCATCCCCGCGTCCGATGCCGAGCGCAAGCAAGCTTGCATACAACGCTTCGGTTCCGCCATTCACGCCGACCACATGCTTCACGCCAAGAAAAGACGCAAACGCTTTTTCAAAAGCCTCGACCTCCGGGCCGAGACTGAAAGAGCCCGAGTCGATGACTCGGGCTGCTGCAGAGAGATATTCTTCGCGATGCGCATGCGCATCGCGTTTCGTGTCGATGAGAGGAACGCTCATGGAGGGAGCAGCTTCTTGATGACGCGGGCAGGTGTACCGGCCACGACGGTATTCGACTTCACATCGTGCTTCACGACGCTATGCGCGCCGATCACGCAATGTGCTTCGATCGTCACACCGGGCAGAATCACGGCATAGTCGCCGATCCAGACATCGTCGCCGATGATGACGGGTTTCGCCTCGATCGGATACGACTGCTGGAGCAGCGGCGACGTGTTTGGTCCCGAGTCCGTGTGAATGACCACACCGACCGCGAGCGTCACGCGGCTACCGATCTTGAGCTTGGCCGATCCGCCGTGCAAAACGCACTTGGCGTTGATGTAGACATCGTCGCCCATCTCGAGGCGATTCTGTTCAGAACCGAAGAGGATGGAGCCGGCGCGAATACGCACGCGATCACCCATGTCGACGAAATTCGGATGAACATCATCCGCGAAGTCGCATTCCTTGCCAGCCTTGTAGCCGCCTCGGTTCATGGAACACCTGCCTTGCCGATCAAAGGTACGCCCGCGATTTAAACAGGAAAAGGGGCCTTTG
>CAZYKJ010000060.1:0-4964 GCA_964648065.1 uncultured Gammaproteobacteria bacterium | reverse complement strand
GAACAGGAAAAGGACTGGCATCCGGAGGGAAATGTGTGGATTCATACGATGATGGTGGTGGATCAGGCGGCGAAAATCTCGCGTGGATCGCAAAGCGGAAATCCTTTCGATCAATTCTCGGACGATGAGCGTTTACAGATTGTGCTTGGCGCTTTATGTCATGATTTGGGCAAACCATCGACGACGGCGATCGGTGAAAAGGATGGTGTGAAGCGCATTCGCTCGCTTGGACATGAAGAAGCAGGCGTTGAGCCGACGAAAATGCTTTTGAATAAATGGACATTCGGACAAACGGTTGGCGAGGCGGCGATTGTGTCGGCGCGAGAGCATTTGAAGCCGGGAATGTTGTCGATGCAGATGGATAAGGGGCGGATGAGTCAGGAGCAATATGCGAATGCGGTTCGAAAATTACTGAAACGGATACAGCCGATCTCATGGCGCATCTTACTTGCGATCTCTGAGAGCGATTATCGCGGGAGAACGTTGGAGGGCGTGGATTTTCATCCGTATGAAGCGGGTTTGCGTATGGAACGAGTGATTCGCGAGCAGGGATTGGATCAGGCGGCGGCAAAACCCTTGATACAAGGACGTGATTTGTTAGAAGCGGGATTGAAACCGGGTCCGCGCATCGGGGAAATTATCGGGAAAATCGAGGAGGCGCGCGATGAAGGGAACATCAAGACGCGGGAAGAGGCACTGGAGATGGCGAAGACACTTATTGAATAGCGAAAGCCCCGCCGAGAGATTGGCGGGGCTTGTGTGTCAGGGATCGTGCCGGAGTTCGGCGACGAAGGTGCTGCGCGGGCGCTTGGCGAGCAGGACAGCTACCAAGCCGCGCTGATAGTTCTGGCCGCGGAAGCGGTAGATGTCGCTCTCGCCATCGATGGCTGCAAGCGAGCGGCGGCGATACACGAGGAGACCGGGCTTCTCGAGCGCCACAGCGGACTCGAGCGGGTTGTAGAGGCGGCGGGTGCGGTCGGTGATGCCGAGATACGTACCGCAGCTGTAGCGGATAGGCTGTCGTACCTCGCAACCGATCTGCTCGACCAGCAGAAGTGTCTCTCCCCGACCATCGAAGGGATGGTAGAGATAGTCTTCGCTGAGGAGATGGCGCTCCCGCAAGGTTTTGCGGAACAAGTCGATCATGCGCGGCCTGCTCCAGCTTTCGCCGAGATTCACGCGAATCAACTTCTCGTCCATTCCTGGCTCCAAAGGTGCACTCCGAGAGACTCGGAGGACATCTATCGCATCATGCAAAAATGAAAA
Source organism: uncultured Gammaproteobacteria bacterium (assembly GCA_964648065.1). Classification (GTDB taxonomy): domain Bacteria; phylum Patescibacteriota; class Patescibacteriia; order 2-12-FULL-60-25; family 2-12-FULL-60-25; genus CAIXDN01. The sequence continues at coordinate 3,698 of CAZYKJ010000060.1, read as the reverse complement.
CGTCAATGCTTTCTTGTGGATGGGTTGCTCTCTCGGGGGCCGTCGGGTATTGTCTCAACCATATGAAACAAAGCTATACAGCCAAAACGTTTGATCTCGGAGCCCTGGAAGGTTTGTCCGAGACGCAGATCGCCGAGCATCTTAAGCTGTATGCCGGTTATGTGAAGAATACGAATGCGCTCATGGAAAAAGTCGCCCTGCACAAGCAAAATGCCGAGGCCATGGCTATTGAACTTTCCGAACTGACACGCCGCTTTGGATTCGAATTCAATGGCATGCGTTTGCATGAGTATTACTTCGCGCAATTCGAGAAGAGCGAGGGATCAGCGGACAAATTGAAGATGGCACTCGAGGCACAATACGGATCATTCGATGCTTGGAAGAATGAAGTGTCGGCCATGGCTGTGATGCGCGGCATCGGTTGGGTGCTGACTGTTGTCGATGAGACGAATGGCAATCTTCTGAATGTCTGGGTCAGCGATCATGAGCTTGGACAATTGGGCGGACAGAAAATCGTGTTCGCGCTCGATGTTTGGGAACATGCTTACACGGTGGATTACAAGCCGACGGAGCGTGCGAAGTATGTCGAGGCGTTCTGGAAGAACTTGAACTGGCAGAAGGTGGAAGAACGTTTCGCGGCATAAGAAAAATCCCGTCTCGATGACGGGATTTTTTTATTTGCCCCAGCGCCAACGAGGAGGCTCACCCGTTTTGTAGCAAACGTAGATCAATAAAGCCGTACCTACTAATGTTTCCGTGACGTACTCAATTGTATTCGAGTACGGAGGAGGATTATTTGCCATAAGACGCCAAGTATTTGCCCCTAGGAATACCAACCAAAGCAAAATAATCAACCAGCCTTGCCATGTCGCAGGATACCAACCATATCCATAATTCTTCGCCTTGAACCAAATCGTTTTATTCATAGAACCAGCGTACTCCTCTCATCAAAATGTAAAAGCCTGTTTCATTACCGTAGTCTAGAGACTCGTTGACCTGCTTCTCAAAACAGCCCATTATGCAGGCCAATGGCCACATTACTGCAGACTGAGCATCTTTCTAAAGCGCATGGATTACATGTGTTATTTGATGATGCGACGTTGAATTTTGCCGAGGGACAGAAAATCGGGCTCATCGGTCGCAATGGGACAGGAAAGTCGACGTTTCTGCATGTGCTGACGGGAGAGGATAAGGCTGACAGCGGATCGGTGATTCATGCTCCCCAACTTCGGATGGCGCATTTGCGTCAGCTGGATGCGTTTGTCGAACAAGAAACGGTGCTGGATTTCTTGTTGCGCTCGAGCGGAAAACCGGATTGGTTTTGCGGGAAAATTGCCTCTCAGTTTGATATTAAGAAGGAGAAGTTGAATGCACTGATCTCTTCCCTCTCCGGCGGTTGGCAGATGCGTGTGAAGCTTGCGGCCTTGCTTTGTCAGGAGCCGAATTTTCTTTTGCTGGATGAACCGACGAACTTTTTGGATTTGAATACGCAGCTTTTATTGGAAGCATGCTTGCGAGATTGGAATGGAGCGTTTTTGATCGTGTCTCATGATCGCGAATTCCTCGAAAATACCTGTACGCATACTCTGGAGCTGGAACATGGGAAATTTACGATGTATCCCGGCGGAATTGAGGAATATTTGGCGTATAAAGAGGAGCAATTGGCGTTTAACATCAAGTACAATCAGAAGATTGAGACAGAAAAGAAGAAGCTGTTGAGTTTCGTCGAACGATTTGGCGCAAAGGCGTCGAAGGCGACGCAAGCGCAGTCCAAGATGAAGGCGATGCGGAAGTTGAAGACGATTGAAATCAAGCATCGTTTGAAAACGGTGAAGATTGTGATTCCAAAAGTGGAACAGCGCAAGACGTTTGCGGTGAAGGCGAAAAATCTTTCTGTCGGTTATGGCGATCGCGTGATTGCGAGCGACATTGAATTTGAAATTGATCGCGGACAAAAAGTTGCGCTGCTCGGAGAAAATGGCGCTGGAAAATCTACGCTCTTAAAAACGATTGCGGGCGTCATCGAAAAAATTGATGGAACATATGCGTGGAATAATCGTACGAGCTTTGTGTATTACGATCAGCACTCGGCGGATAATTTATATGCGCAAGAAACCATCGAGCAGTATTTGAAACGCGTGATGGCGCAGGATCTGCTGCCGGAAGTTTTGCTGCGCATGGCCGGCAACTTTTTGTTCTCGAAGGAGGATTTGGAAAAATCTATCGCTTTGCTCTCCGGAGGCGAACGTTCACGTTTAGTACTCGCCGGCATTCTCTTGCAGCGTCCGGACGTGCTTTTGCTCGATGAACCGACCAACCATTTGGACTTGGAGACTGTAGAAGCGCTCGGAATTGCGCTAAAGAACTGGAATGGAACCGTTATCTTCGTCTCTCACAGCCGTACCTTCGTGAACTTGATCGCGACGCGTATCCTCGAGGTCCGCGGAGGCAAACTTAAGGTGTTTCCGGGTAGCTATGAGGAGTATGTGTATGCATTGCAGGAGGAGGAAGGATTGAATAAAACGGTCGCTGCGAAGATGGAAGAAACGGTTTCTGTTTCCAAGGCGGAACGTCATGAAAAAGTGAAAGAGTTGAAACGCGCAATTACGAAAGTTGAGAAAGAGTTAGATAAGCTTGAAGAGCAACGTTCCGGCTTGATGAAATTGTTTACGCAAGATCCGGCGACGTTTGATCTTGAGCGCAATCGCAAACTGACAACGCTTGAGACCATGATCACGCATGCGGAATCGGAGTGGACGCGATTGACGGAAGAGCTCACGGCCCTCGATTGACAGAGCGTGTATTTTCCACTAGGTTCGTTTTAGTCCTTTGGAGGTCCCATGACCGATTCATGGCTATCGAATACACTCCTCCTCGAAGACGTGGATGATTTGGCGAATAGGATCGCCGATCGTCTGCGCAGCAATTCTCTCGAGCCGGATGTCCTTCGCCTGTGCCAACAGGCCGAGACGGATGCCGCGTTCCGCGAGCGTCTGGGCCAGGCCGTCAACGTGTACTTCGGATGCTGTTCCGGCATGTTCGACAAGGCGCTCATTCCATTTCTCACGCTCGCACGCGAGCTCAAGGCCCGCGAGGCGTTCGAGATGGTGTACCGGTGGTTTACGACGGACCGTCTCGAGGGCACACTCGATCCCCTGCCGATCGCGGAAGACGATACGGACGAACGGCGGCCGATCGTTTCCACGGCCCTGCGTACCATCGCCGAGCTGCAGCCGCCCAAGAGCAGCTGGATGTCGAATTTCTGGGTTCAAATCTGGTACAGCGGCGAGCTTGTCACATGGCATGTCATCGCCTTTCATGGTCTGCTCGTGCAGGATCCGGTGTCGGCTGTCATGGAATTGCCCGAGCTCATGCGGCGCGGTGCATTGGATCAACTGGATCCGGCGCCGATGCTCGAAAAGATATTCCACGAGTCGGAGTCGCGCGCGATGGCTATCGAGTCCATCAAGCGCGGCCTCGAGGCCAAGCTCGACTGGGCGATCAAGGCGAGACGTCTTATCCGTAGGCGGCTCGGTAGCGAATCGCCGTTCTAAACAAGAAGCTCCCGTATCTACGGGAGCTTCTTTCGTGGTGCGCGGGGATGGAATCGAACCATCGACCACCGAGGTATAAGCTCGGCGCTCTAACCGACTGAGCTACCCGCGCAGGCGTCCTAAGGCTAGCTGTCCTTGCCTGAA
>CAZYKJ010000059.1:0-5220 GCA_964648065.1 uncultured Gammaproteobacteria bacterium | reverse complement strand
GCCCCAAACTCGAGTGGATTTCCCTTGTTTACCTGTTATTTTTCGTCTTGGCCGTTTTATCGCCATCGATTCACACAGGTCCGCGTTGGGGTTTGAGTGAAGAGCGACTCGAAGAGCTTTCGATTTTTGCTTTCGGCATCGCCGGTCTGATCACCTTCGCCGCCTACGAGCGCTCAATGGAAAAGCGCGACAAAGAACATGAAGAAGTTGAAACAGGATATGCGCGCGCCAAACTCGAACTCATCGAATCGTATGCGTATATCGGATCGGTGAATCGCAAAATCGAATTGCTGAAAAAGGTTGCGAATGAAACATCGATGTCCATTGACGGGCATTCAAAAGTACCGCGCGAGTTGTATACGGCGATTGCCATGCACGCTTGCGCTTCCGTCGGAGCATCATCTGCACTTTTGCGTATTCTGAATGTTCCAAAGCTGCGTACGGAAGGGGAATATGTTCACCATACGGGGAAAACGCTCGTTTTTAAAGTTGCAAACAAGGATTTGCGCGATCTTCACGAAAAAGGCGATAGCCACGCCTTCGTTCGTTCCGAAGACGGCAAAGATCTGCTCGTCGTTCCCGCCGATCATGGTGACGAGAATAAGGCCTTTCTCCTTATGCATCTCGATACCGGAGCTGATAAAATACAAGAACTCGATGTTCCGCTCCTGAAGGTGTTCGTCAACCAAGCACAGATGCTATCCCGACAATTTGCCAAGAACGCCGCTTAAAGGCAGTCTAGTCACATGACGACGAACGAAATTCGCCAGAAATTCCTGGATTTCTTTACCGAGAAGGGCCACGCCGTGATCCCTTCCGCTTCTGTTGTTCCGGAAAACGATCCGACCGTGCTCTTCACGACCGCCGGCATGCAGCCGCTTGTTCCATATCTTCTCGGCCAAAAACATCCGATGGGAACGCGACTCGCGGACTCGCAAAAGTGCGTCCGTACCGACGACATCGACGAAGTGGGCGACAATCGCCACCTCACGTTCTTCGAAATGCTCGGCAATTGGTCTCTTGGCGATTATTTCAAAAAAGAATCCATCGCTTGGTCCTTCGAATTCCTCACAAGCAAAGACTGGCTCGGTATTGATCCAAAAAAGATTTACGTGACCGTCTTCGAGGGCGATGCGGATGCTCCGCGTGATGATGAGTCCATCGGAATTTGGCAGGCGCAATTCGAAACATTCGGAATCGTTGCCGAGCTTGGCGATCGCATTCGCGCGTATCCAAAAAAGAAAAACTGGTGGGGTCCGGCTGGAGCTACAGGTCCTTGCGGTCCTGACACGGAAATTTTCTACGACACCGGAAAATCACATAATCCTTTCTATGGCGAAACCTGCCATCAGAATTGCGATTGCGGAAAGTTCGTCGAAATTTGGAATAATGTTTTCATGGAATACGAAAAAACCGCCGACGGTTCTTTCGTGCCTTTAAAGCAAAAGAACGTCGACACAGGAATGGGTCTCGAGCGCATCACGGCCGTGATTCAAAATGTCGACACCATTTTCGAAACCGACGCGTTCCAGCCCGTCATTGGTAAGATCGCCGCATTGTCGAACAAAACCTATGAAGGAAACGAACGCGCTTTCCGTATCATTGCGGATCATTTGCGTGCTTCCACTTTCATCATCGGCGACGCTCGCGGCGTTGTCCCTTCGAACGTGGGCCAAGGCTACATCGTCCGCCGCTTACTCCGCCGCGCCATTCGCGAACGTCGTCTCGGGATTAGCGATCCGTTCACGCATTTGATTGCGGAAGTTTATGTCGGAGAATATTCCGGACATTACACCGAGCTCACGCAGAATCTTTCCAAAATCATCGAGGAGATGAAAAAGGAAGAAGAGAAGTTCGGAAAGACGTTGGAAAAGGGGATGAAGGAAGTGGAGAAGCTACTTTCGAAAGGTTCGATTTCCGGCGAAGACGCTTTCCTTCTTTTCTCGTCCTACGGTTTCCCGCTTGAACTCACCGAAGAAATCGTGAAAGAAAAAGGCGCGCAAATTGACCGCGCCATCTTTGAAGCCGAATTCAAGAAGCATCAAGAACTTTCACGTACCGCCTCCGCCGGCGTCTTTAAAGGCGGTCTCGCCGACAATTCCGTGGAAACAACGCGTCTGCACACGGCAACGCATTTGCTCCATCAAGCGCTTCGAACAGTTCTCGGCGAGCACGTCGGTCAAAAGGGCTCGAATATCACCGCTGAACGTCTACGTTTCGACTTCTCTCACGGCCAGAAAATGACGCCGGAAGAAATTAAGAAAGTGGAAGATCTTGTGAACGAAGCCATTCAAAAAGATTATCCTGTTCACTGCGAACAGCTTTCCGTTGATGAAGCAAAAAGCAGGGGAGCGATCGGTCTCTTCGAAGACAAATACGCCCAAATGGGCGGCAAGATCAATGTCTATTTCGTGGGCAATGACCAAAAAGGATTCTTCAGCAAAGAAATTTGCGGCGGCCCTCACGTAGAACACACCGGAGAACTCGGATCATTCAAGATTCAAAAGGAAGAAGCGGTGTCCGCGGGAGTTCGAAGAATCAAGGCTACTGTCACCGGCGCCTAATCTGCTATCCTAGTAGCATGATGCGTGCCGAAATGCACAATCCATTCTCCGAGCAAAAACAGCTCGACGAGAAGGCTCTTTTTGCTGACGTGCAGACTGCTGATGGCGCGCGACAAGTTCTGTCCAAAATCGAAACCCTTTCGCTCGATGAAATGCGCAAAGCCTATCTTCGAACCTACGCCGAGATCGTGATCCAGCAAGAAGAGATGAAATCGCAAGAAACGGATGTCAATCTCGATGACTACTCGATGCATCTTCTTCCGGGCCTCGAAAATACGCTTCCGCAAGAATTTATCAATCACGCCTACGAGTTCGCCCTTCAAAACGGCAAGAAGCTGAAGCACGTTTCCGTCTCCGACAAAGGTGAGCCCGTAAACGAAATCGTCTGGCAATTCCCCGGCAAGAACGGACGCGACTTCGTTATCAAATTGATTCAGCCAGACAAAACCGTCGATCCCGAGTTCGAGCTCCGCATTCTCCAGCGCGCCGAAATGCTCGACCTTCCATCCCCGAAACCGCTCGGCATCATGCATGTCGGTTCTGACGACTTCGTGATGATGGAATTTGTTCGCGGACGATCCGGTCAGGACATCTGGGACAAGCTGGAAGGGGAGCAATGGTCAGCCGAAGAGATCTCGCAAGCCCAAGAGGCTGTGGATAAACGTATGAAGACCTTGGCCGAGCTCTTCCGCTCCCGCATGTTCATCGACAAACCCTGGTACATCAAAGACAGTCTCTTAACCATGCAAGATCACAGGATTACCGAGGTTTTTCCACTCGATTGGGAACGAGCCCATCCATACGACCCGGCCAAGCCCGATAAAATACGAACCGTTCCTCCCATCCGCAAGGCAGCCTAGAAGCCTTGCTCTTTTCCAGCGAATCCCTTATTGTTTAGCCAAATAACCACCCTATCTATCATGAGTACCACGTATGGCGCCTCCTAATACCTCTCCCAGCAAGGAATTTCTGGTCATGAAGGGAACGATTGAGGAGAACCTGCCGGCCGCCACTTTCAAGGTCAAATTGGAGAATGGACAGATAATTTTGTGCTATCTTGCGGGAAAAATGCGCATGAATCGCATCCGCTTGACCCCGGGCGATGAGGTTCAAGTCGAGATGAGCCCTTACGATTTGACAAAGGGTCGTATTACCTATAGGTTGTAGCCCACTAAATGATTTGGTTTTTTGCGAACCCTTGCTATGAAAGTACGATCCTCGGTTAAGGCCATGTGCCGAAATTGCCAAGTCCTTCGCCGTAAGGGCCGTGTTGTCGTTATCTGTAAGTCTAATCCGAAGCATAAACAGCGTCAGGGCTAATTTATTACACTATGGCACGTATCGCAGGCGTCACTCTTCCGGCCAACAAGCGCGTTGATATCGCGCTCACGTATATTTATGGAATCGGCACGACGACGGCACAGTCCATCATCGAGCGTTCCGGCGTTGATCCGACCATCCGCGTGAAGGATTTGTCCGAGGCTGATGCCAACAAGCTCCGCGATGTCGTGGAAAAAGAATACAAGGTAGAAGGTGACCTTCGCCGTGAAGTTTTGACCAACATCAAGCGCTTGAAGGAAATCGGTTCCTATCGCGGTCTGCGCCACATCAAGTCGCTCCCGGTTCGCGGCCAGCGCACCAAGACGAACTCCCGCACGATCCGCGGCAACGTTCGCAAAACGATGGGCTCGGGTAAGCGTAAACTTGAAAAGACATAATCCTGAACTATGGCTGAAGAAATCAAAAAGGACGCCGCCGCTGAAGGAGAAGTCAAAGCGAAGGCGAAACCAAAGAAGACCAAGAAGGCCCGCACGCAAGTGCCGGTCGGAAATGCGCATGTCCAGGCGACGTACAACAACACGATTGTTACGCTCACCGACATGAATGGAAACGTATTGTCCTGGTCCTCGGCTGGTGTGAACGGATTCAAGGGTCCGAAGAAAGCCACGCCGTACGCCGCCTCGCTCATCGTCAAAGATGCGGTCGAGAAAGCGGCTGACACGGGTTTGAAGGAAGTGAATGTCTTTATCTCGGGTGTCGGTCAAGGTCGCGAAGGCGCTCTCCGCGCATTCAACGCCAACGGCCTCAGCATCTTGACCATCAAGGATGTCACGCCGATCCCGCACAATGGCTGCCGACCTCCGCGTCCTCGTCGCGTCTAATCTACGCGACGCGCCATCAATAACCCCAGGCTGAATTGTCCAACCACCTATGAAGAAACTCCAAATCACCGCCAAGATGACACGCCGCGAAGGCGTGCCGCTCACGGATGCTAACAAGCATAGCCGTGCTTTGGCTCGCCGCCCGTTCGCCCCTGGCGTCCACGGTCCGGAGAGCCGCGTCCGTTTGACCGACTACGGCAAGCAGCTCCGCGAAAAGCAAAAGGCCAAGCGCTTGTACGGTTTGAATGAACGTCAATTCTCGAATCTCTTCGAGAAAATGACCAAGAAGCGCGGTAACACGGGAGAAATGTTGGTGCAGGAATTGGAAGCGCGTCTCGACAACGTCGTGTATCGCGCCGGTTTTGCCAAGACGCGTCCGGCAGCTCGCCAGGCCGTCTCGCATGCCCACTTTTTGGTGAACGGCAAGAAAGTAAACATCCCGTCCTACAGCGTCCGCGCCGCACAGTTGCGCCAGGTCGTTAATGTCCTTTGCG
>CAZYKJ010000058.1:3967-5287 GCA_964648065.1 uncultured Gammaproteobacteria bacterium | reverse complement strand
GATGCGGACAAAGCCGTCGTCCTCTCGGGCCGCGTACAGCTAAAGGATGATGAACCGAAGTTTTTGGTCGAGACCGGGTATGAGCTGACGCCGGATAATATCGATGCGGTTGTCCAACAAATGGGAGGATCATCAACGATCGAACATCTTTCGTCCGAGCAGGGGAGCGATCCTTCGGGTGAAGCGCCTGCAGAAAAACGCGTGGACGCGGTGACGCTTCGACTGCGCGCACATCTCCCCGAGACGATCTTGTACAAGCTGCGAGCCGTGTTGGATGCGCATCCGGGTCGTTATCGCGTGTATTTTTCCGTAGATCATCAAGGTGGGCAGCAAAAGATCTTGTCATCCTATCGCGTCGCGTTTGATGAACTGATCGCCAAGGAGCTGGAACAGGTTCTCGGACCCGACTCGGTGAAGGTAGAAGCGTAATTGTGTTATAATCTCGACATGGTCAAAAAGACCAAAAATCAAAACGCCCCTTCTCCCGTTCGTTCAGCAGATTTCTGGGCTTATACGACAATCATCTTTTTCCCCTTCGCGATGCTGGGGGCTTTGAGTTTTGGTTTTTCCGCAACGGCGGCGTTTTTGATCGGCATGTTTTCCTCGCTCGCGGCCTTGGTTGCGAATGCGATTTGCGAAAAGAGTTTGTGGATGTTTGATCCAAAATGGCATGCGCATTTTCAGGAACCGGACTTTTCATTCCGTTTGGCCATAGTCACGGGAGCGATTCTCCTGATTCTTCAGACATCGCTTTTGGTATTCATCTTTACGGAGCCGACGGCTGATCGGTCCATGCTGCGCTTGGTTTTTGAGAGACAGTGCATGGAACAGCGTTACGGATTTAGCGAATTTTGCCGCGGTTTAGAGAAAGCGTTGATGAGTCAGCCCTAAGTTTACGGCTCGCGGTTCTGTGTTTATCATAGGGACATGAAAATCACGTTCTTGGGAGCCGCGCGCGAGGTCACGGGCTCCCTGTATTTGGTAGAAACTGAAAAGACAAAAATCCTTGTGGATTGCGGCTTACATCAAGGCTGTTATTTGTGCGATGTACAAAATACGACGACTTTTGCTTTTGATGCTTCGACGATCGACGCCTTGCTGTTGACGCATGCGCATTTGGATCACAGCGGACGCATTCCAAAACTCGTGAAAGACGGCTTCCGCGGAACAATCTACGCAACGCCGCCGACGCTCAAGCTCGCCAAGCTCGTGATCATGGATGCACAGCACATCATGGAAGAGGATCATCAACGCGAAGGGACACCGGTACTCTATAACGAGGAAGACATGGACAATGCCTTTGCGTTGTTTGAAGAGATT
>CAZYKJ010000058.1:2451-3957 GCA_964648065.1 uncultured Gammaproteobacteria bacterium | reverse complement strand
CAAATGCCGCGCGCGCGATGCCGGACATATTTTTGGCAGCGCGTTTTGGGAGGTGCGATCGAATGATGGGAAATCCGCTGCGTTCTCGGGTGATTTGGGGAATGCCGGATCGGAAATTTTGCGACCGACCGCACAGCTCTCGGCTGTGGATGCACTCGTGATCGAATCGACGTATGGAAACCGCATTCACGAGGACGAAAGCACGCGTGCGACCAAACTGAAGGAAATCTTGGAAAAAACCATACATGACAAAGGCGTGCTCGTGATCCCGGCTTTTGCCATTGATCGCACGCAACAAATTCTCTTTGAGATGAACGACATGATCGAGAAGCATGAGCTCGCTCCGATCGATGTCTATCTCGATAGTCCGATGGCGATCAAAGCAACGGATGTCATGAAGGAATATCCGGAATACTACAATGACCGGGCGCGCAAGCTTGCTGCGACCGGCGATGATTTGTTCGATTTCCCCGGCTTAAAGCTGACGAAGACGCGCGATGAGTCAAAGACGATTAATGAAGCACCGCGGCCAAAGGTGATTATCGCCGGATCCGGTATGATGAATGGAGGACGCATCCAACATCATTTGGTGCGCTATCTCTCGGACCAGCATGCGACGGTTTTGATTGTCGGCTATCAGGCCAATCAGACGCTTGGACGCGAATTGCATGATGGAGCCAAGCGCGTTCACGTTTTAGGCGAAGATGTCGAGGTCAAAGCAACGATAACGAGTATCGGTGCCTATAGCGCCCATGCCGACCAGCCGCAATTAGTGAAGTTTATCGAAACGGCGGAAGCATTACCAAAACATATTTTCTGCACACATGGTGAAGAAGGCGCGGCCGTCGGATTAGCGACGCGTATCAAACAGCATTTTGGCATTGATGCGATTGCACCTCATATCGGGGACGTCATCGAATTATGAGCGCTTGGCTCCCCATTGCTATCGGCGGTCATCTCTTGAATGCATTGGCTTTTTTAATTGATAAAGCGCTTCTCACGACTGCCTTTAAGAAAAGCGGAACTTACGCAGCATTGATCGGAGGGCTCTCGTGCATCGTTTTGGTTGCCATTCCCTGGGCGAATGTCCCACCAACGAGCGACTGGCCAGCCGTTGCAGGATTTGGAGCGCTTTTCGTTTTTGCCTTGTGGCTTTTCTTTGAAGCGCTGCGAGTCGGCGAAGCAACCCGCGTAGTACCGATTATCGGATCGCTCATTCCAATTTTTACCTTGATTGATACATCGGTTTTGGTGGGCGAGCATTTGTCGACTATGGCTTTGTGGGGTTTTGGACTTTTGGTGATCGCCACATTCATTCTCGCCAGCGGGGGAGACAAAGGAAGACTGGATAATCGTACGATTGTGATCTGCGTTTTGTCAGCACTGTTATTTGCCGCGTCGAGCTCGCTTGGAAAATATGCCTTCTTGCATGGAGATTTTTTTGGCGTCTTTGTCTGGTCGCGTCTGTTTGCCGCTTTGTCCGCCATGCTGATCGTTTTGTTCGCC
>CAZYKJ010000058.1:0-2441 GCA_964648065.1 uncultured Gammaproteobacteria bacterium | reverse complement strand
GAAAAGAAAAAACAAAGCATACAATCGATCAGTTTGCTTGTGGTTGGACAGGTTTCCGGAGCGTTTGGATTCTTTTTTATCCAGTATGCGATCTCGCAGGGGAGCGCGGCAATCGTGAATGCGCTACAATCGGTACAGTATGTGGCACTGGTGTTAGTCGCATGGTTTGGCGGGAAGAAATTGCAAGACTTGTTAGCCGAGCATCGTACCAACACATCCCTCCTGATTAAGGGTACCGCGATTATCTGCGTAGCGATCGGACTTTATTTCATTACACATGGACACGCGTAAACATCAGATCTTTTGGGATCGCGTCGAAAAGGCTATGCGGAGCCTGACGATCGCCGGTTTCGTTTTCGCTGCCATTCTTGGCGCGTTCTTGTTTACTGGTTGGCCGCAGAAGAGCACCAAGTCGCATGGAGTAACCTGGAGCACTCCGTATGCCTACAGCCTCGGATTAAATCCGATCGCGGGATTAGTAGCCGTACTAGACGAGCTTGGCGTCAGGAATTTCCGCATTCCTGCCTATTGGACAGATGTTGAGCGTCAGCAAGGCGTTTATGACTTTCACTTTGTCCAAGAGCCGTTAGATGAAATCTCCAAACGGAATGGGACCGTTGTATTAGCCGTCGGAGCACGTCTGCCTCGCTGGCCGGAATGCTGGGTACCGGATTGGGCAAAAAGCTTGGATCTGCAGGCACGCGAACAAGCGCAGTTGAGCTATGTTCGCTCCGTCTATGAGCATTTCAAAAATAATCCGACGATTATCGCTTGGCAGGTTGAAAATGAACCGATGTTCAATTCGTATGTGAAATGTCCCGGCCTGACAAATGCCATCGTCTTGGAGGAGATGCGTATGCTGCGTGCCGAGGAAGCAAAGAGAGGGGATCGCGCCCGCCCGATTGTTACGACGGATTCCGGCGAGCTTTCTGCTTGGCTGGATTACGCGAGTGAAATCGACGGACTTGGCGTAAGCGTGTATCGCGTTGTCACGAATCCGACCTTTGGCGTCACGCATTGGATTTTGCCGCCTTGGTTCTATACGCGCAAAGCATGGCTCACGAATCTCTATCGCGATCATGGCATGACATTTGTGAGTGAATTCCAAATGGAACCGTGGAGCGACAAGCCGCTTATCGAAGCGACACAGGCAGATTTTGATAAAACATTGTCGATCAAGCAGATGCAATCCAATTTTGAGTATGCGCAGGAGATGGACATGCCTATCGTCTATTTCTGGGGAGCCGAGTGGTGGTATTGGATGAAAGAAAAACGCGGACAATCACAATACTGGGAAGAGGCAAAGAATTTTTTCTAAAAAACCACTTATCCACAAGGGGACAGGTCGGAGGCTGAATCTTGGTATAATAGGGGAGGCTTTTATTATTTATTCGTACGTTATCTATGATGAACGGCATGAAGTGTTGCTCGGTACACATGGTCGCTTGGTGGCTTATGTGGATTGGCGCGGTTAACTGGGGTCTTATCGGACTTGGAGGATTCTTTGGCGGCAACTGGAACGTCGTCAACTTGCTCCTTGGCTCCTGGCCACAGGTCGAGTGGGTCGTCTACATCTTGGTCGGCGTCTCGGCTGTTGCGATGCTGTTCAAGGATAAGTGCACCATGTGTAAGGGAATGAAATAATCCTCATTATTTCGAACAAAAGGGCTCCGCTATGGCGGAGCCCTTTTTACGTCTACCCTTGACAAAAAATCAAAAATCGGCTTTACTGTGGGGGTTCGCAACGAAAACCGGGAGGTGACCATGCGGTCGCTCAACCTGCTGTAGCTCATTTCGTCGGCGCGTCGAGATCCACCCACGTTCTTCGTACCAACCTCTTTCCGGGCCCTCTAGCGGTATTTACCGCTCGGGGGCCCGCTTCTTTTTTCATCTTCATGGCTTAGGTTTGACGAAATGTAAAATCTGGCCTAGAATTCGCGCACTTATGGAAATCCGCAATATCGCCATTATCGCCCACGTTGACCACGGTAAAACAACCTTGGCCGACTCGCTTTTGAAACAAAGCGATTCCTTCCGCGACAAAGGACTGGAAGGCGACACCATTCTCGACATGAACCCGCTCGAACGCGAGCGCGGTATTACGATTCTCGCCAAGAATGTGGCCGTTGCGTATAACGGCACCAAGATCAACATTGTTGATACACCGGGCCACGCCGACTTCGGCGGAGAAGTGGAACGTGTCATGAACCTGGTTGATGGTGCGCTTTTGCTGGTCGATGCCAAGGAAGGTCCGATGCCGCAGACGCGCTTCGTACTGAAGAAGGCGATTCAGGCCGGTCACCGTATCATTGTGGTCATCAACAAGATCGACAAGCCGGATGCTCGACCGGATTGGGTTGTCGATCAGGTCTTTGATTTGTTCGTCACGCTCGGCGCTTCGGATGCGCAGACGGATTTCCCGATTGTGTATGCCTCGGCCA
>CAZYKJ010000057.1:4969-5402 GCA_964648065.1 uncultured Gammaproteobacteria bacterium | reverse complement strand
TAATCCGGCACTTCGTCAATTTGCGCGTTGGGATATTGGGCGAGAATTTGCTGCTCGAGAAAGCCTTTGAGCGATTCCGGAACCGTTACATAAAAACCAATTTTGTCATGATGACAAACGATCTCGAATGTCATGTGATCGGAACGTCCCGAGAGCCAGGTTCCGAATCCGCGCTGTGCTTTGAGGCCGCCGACCGTCGCAAAAACCGTTTCCATCGCGCCGATCATTTCTTGGATCTTTTGCTGGGATGTGTCCTTGCTCGCATCATCGGCATTGAGCTCTTTAGGAACACGGACAAGCAGGACTTTGAGACCGAAGGCTGTCTTGGTGCGATTACGGCGGATATTAAGCGAACGAATAATCAGGAGAATGATGTAGGCACCGAAAATGAGACCGATGAGCGCGTAGATCAGGATCGCGATCGGATTTGTCA
>CAZYKJ010000057.1:0-4959 GCA_964648065.1 uncultured Gammaproteobacteria bacterium | reverse complement strand
AAATAGGATCCAGCAAGTCCGGCGTTCCGCTGATGGGAGCCGTGAGATCGAGTTGAAGTAAAAAGACGGGGAACATGTTTTAGATTTTAGGCTGGCTCTCTTCTTTGCGCTGCTGGGAGAGGCCAAGAATGCGGTCCGTTTTGATTTTGACTTCTTGCTCGAGAAAAAATTTATTCACGCCCGGGATCGTGAGCAGCCAATCGCGGATGAGTTGGAGCGTGCGGCGGACTTCGACTTTGAAGACGCGCACCATGCCGGAAAGCTCACTGGCTACATCGCGGCCTTTGGCGAGAAAGCGTTCTTTTGCTTCTTCCGGTAACGTCGCAACATAATCACCGAGACCTTCTTCGAGAATTTTCTCGACCTCGACCATCACCTCGTCTTCGATGATGGCAGGCTTCGTATCAGCGACAGGTGCGGCGCCCGCTGGCGCAATGGGAGTGACGGGGACGTCCTCGGCAGCTTGCTCGAGAAAGGTATCTTTTGCTTCGGCGCTTTGCTCAATCGCTAAATGATCCGCCTGATTGGGCGTGAGTTCGGTTTCTCCCGCCGGGATTTCCGGTGTTGGCGGTGTAACTGGCGTACTTTCGGCGCCCTGCAAAAAGCCGTCGGACATGCAGGAAGTATAGCAAAAAGAACAAGCCTCGTCCCGTAGCACGAACACCCGAGACTTGTATCGGCCGAATTAATGAGATGCGGACAATGTATATCCCTCCTTGGTATCCTCAATTATCCAACCCTTCGCGGCGATTGCATCACGTACTTCATCCGACTTGGCCCAGTCCTTATTCTCGCGAGCGATCTGTCGTTCTTTGGCGAGCGCGAGGACATCGCCCGGGATTTCGAGCGGCTTACCGATCAAATCGCTGAGGCCGAGACCGAGCACGGCATCCATTGCAATGAGCGCGCTCCCCTTTTCTTCCGACGACGCATCCGACTTGAGCGTGTCCCACATGACGGCGAGCGCTTGCGGGGTGTTCAAATCATCAGAAATTGCGTCGATAAATTCGGACGGTGCGGCGACCTTGTTACCGACGACGAGATTGCGAGCGGCGGACTGCAATTTACGGAGTGCGCTTTGTGCGCCTTCCATGCCTTCCCATGTGAAATTCAATTTCGAACGATAATGCGTGCCGAGACAGTAGAAGCGAAATGCGAGCGGATCAAATCCTTTGCCGATGAGATCATCAATCAAGTAGCCATTGCCCTCGGATTTGCCCATGCGGCCGCCGTCGACGAGCAAGAATTCGCCGTGCAGCCAATAATTGGCGAGCGGCTTGCCATATGCGGCCTCAGATTGCGCGATTTCGTTTTCGTGGTGGACGGGAATGTGATCGACGCCGCCGCAGTGAATATCAAAAGGCTGACCAAGCAATTCCTCGCTCATCGCCGAACATTCGATATGCCAACCCGGGAAACCGCGGCCCCAAGGCGACTCCCATTCCATTTGGCGAACGGCATCGCCGGGAGAAAATTTCCAAAGCGCGAAGTCTGTCGGATGTTTTTTCTCGCGATTGAGCTCGATACGGACGCCGGCCTGCTTGTCGCCGATACGCTGGCCGGAAAGTTTTCCGTAATTCTCGAATTTGGTGGTGTCGAAGTAGATGCCATCGCTAATGCGATAGGTGTAGCCCTTGTCCTCAAGTTTTTCGACCAGCGCAATCTGCTGCTTGATGTAATCCGTGGCATGCGGGCGGTCTTTACCGGTTGGAGCAATGATATTCAAACGCGCCATGTCCTTGTCGAACAGTTTCTCGTACATTTTGGCAAGCTCCCATGCGTCCTTGCCCTGCTTGGCCGCCTCTTTCTCGACTTTGTCCTCGCCTTCATCCGCATCGCCGACCAAATGGCCGACATCGGTGATGTTCATTACGTGTTGAACCTTGTAGCCGAGAACGATCAGCGTCCGCTTCAAGATGTCCTCGAAAATATAGGTGCGCAAATTGCCGATATGCGCGGTTCCGTAGACGGTTGGGCCGCAGGTATACAGCCCGACGGTTTTGTCCTTGATCGGCTTGAAGTCCTCGAGCGACTTATGCAGGGTGTTCCAAAGCTTGAGCATGGGAGAACGGTAGCGGAAAACCCAACTTCTGACAAAGTTATGCGTTGGACTGTTTCTCACGCTCCAAATAGCGTCCGATCGCGAGGAAAGCAATGATCATAAGGAAGGCGGTAAATGCCATCATCGGTATCGTGATATAACCAAGCCCCAAGGAGTATTTGTGGGCGCAGGAGGTTGGATCCACGTTCGAACACGGTGCCGGAGGAATCACTCCGATTTGCAACAGGTATGGATAACCAGCAACCGCTGCACCGATCACCGAAAGCACGATGGCATGCGTACGTGCCCGAGCCTCTTTTTGGAACATTTCTAAACCGACGACAACAACAAGCGGATACATCGCGATGCGCTGATACCAGCAAAGGACACATGGCGCATAATGCGCGACTTCGGAGAAAAATAAGCTGCCGGTCATCGAGAGAAAGGCGACAATCGTAGCGAACGCCGCGTCTCGCCCTGAAAAAACACGCTTGAGCATTGCTACGAACGGCTTACGAACTGCCGGGAGATAACGAGACAGCAATGTACCGAGCAACAAGACAATCAAAATGATATCGCCCAAGGCGGTCAACGCATACAAACCGTTTTTAACGATGATAATGATGTCCATATGGTTATCGAATAAGTACTTCTTGAATAAAAGGGCTGAATAGTTCTCCTATAACTTTTAATTCTGATGCGTCCGGGGCCGTATAGCCGGCAAAGGCCGGATTTAACGTTACAGATGGTCGAAACGCTTGGAGCACATATCGGCGTGAACCGCGGAGAAGAGGTGCCATTTCTTCCAGCGTCGGCAATCCATGAATTTCACGTATGAAAGTTGTTCGAAATTCATAGTCTGGCGCTTGCTCGCGTATAAGGTTGATACTTTCCAAGATCGATTCCGATTTTACGCAGGCACCCACAAGTTCCGGGTAACGTTTGAGACTCGTTTTTACGTCCATCGCGACATAGTCTAGCAAATGTTCGTCCAAAAGCCTCTTGAGAACCTCCGGATGACTGCCATTTGTATCGAGCTTCACCTTGAAGCCTTTCGCACGAATATGACGAATGAGATCAGACAGGCCCGGGTGCATTGTTGGCTCGCCTCCGGAGATCACGACGCCGTCGAGCAAGCCGCGTCGCTGATCAAGAAAGGCGAGAAACGTCGATTCATCAATCCAGCTTGCTGCCGTCTCTTTTAAACGATTCGGCAGGACGAACTCAGGATTGTGACAAAAACCGCAGCGGAAGTTGCAACCAGGCATGAACGCGATACATGCGATCGATCCTGGGAAGTCGAGCAGAGTGAATGACTGTATACCGCTAAACCGAACAGATGCTTTCCGGAGCATAGGCCTTGAGAAAGCGCCGATTGGCCGCGACGCATTCGGTAAAATGCTTGCGTGAATAATGTTCGCTCTTTTTACCGGTATTGAATTGCGAGACCGGACGATGATAGCCCATTACACGCGTCCATACTTCGCATGGTGTACGTAGTGCTTGCTGTTGCGCTTGAAGTTGAGTCATAAATTCGTCGATGATGTGAATTATTTTGCCGGCTGAGCCGATACATGCGCACGTCGTATCTCTTGATCGAGTGGCGGGGCTTCAATTCCTAGCTCCGCGTCGCATGTTGGGCAAAAATCCCATTCGCCTTTGAGATAGCCATGCTTCGGACAGATCGAGAAGGTCGGCGTGATGGTTACATACGGCATACGGTAGCGTGTCAGAATGCGGCGGAGCAGCTCGCGACAGGCCTCCGGCGAGCTGATGCGCTCGGACATATACGCATGCAAGACGGTTCCGCCGGTGTAACGCGTTTGTAGATCATCCTGCAGATCCATCGCCTCGAAAACATCATCCGTATACCCTACCGGTAGCTGTGTTGAATTCGTATAGAACGGAGCTTCCTTGGTGCCTGCCTGGAGAATTCCCGGGAACCGTTTTTGGTCTTCTTTTGCAAAGCGATAGGTTGCGCCTTCTGCGGGAGAAGCTTCCAAATTGTAGAGATGTCCCGTCTCCTCTTGATAACGTTTGAGCCGATCACGCATGAAGTCGAGTACTTCTCTCGCAAAGATCCGTCCGTCCGGCGTTGCGATGTTTTCCCGGTCATCGGTCAAGTTGCGTATCGCCTCGTTTACCCCATTGATACCGATCGTCGAGAAGTGATTGCGCAGCGTCCCGAGAAAATGCTTCGTGTAAGGGAAAAGTCCGCGGTCCATCCATTTTTGAATTTCTTTACGTTTGATTTCGAGCGAGGTGCGCGACAATTCCATGAGTCGAGCAAGGTGTTCGAAAAAGACATCACGATTCCCGCGCGCCAGATAGCCGAGACGGGCAGCATTAATCGTTACGACGCCGATCGATCCGGTCATTTCCGCTGAACCGAACAGTCCTCCGCCGCGCTTGCGCAATTCATTCAGATCAAGCTGGAGGCGGCAGCACATGGAACGAACATCGCCAGGCTTCAAGTCGGAATTGATGAAATTTTGGAAGTACGGTGTTCCGTATTTTGCCGTCATCTCGAATAATGGAAGCGTTTTTGGATCCTCCCAATCAAAATCCTTGCCAATATTGTAGGTCGGAATCGGGAACGTGAAGGCCCGACCATGCGCATCGCCCTCGGTCATCACCTCGATAAAGGCGCGATTGATGATTTCCATCTCGTTTTGCAGCTCCCCGTAGGTGAAGGCGTACGGCTCCCCGCCCAAGATCAGCCGCTTGTCGCGCAAATCGTCCGGACAGACCCAGTCGAGTGTGATATTCGTGAATGGTGTCTGCGTTCCCCAGCGTGATGGCGTATTCAGGTTGAAAACGAATGACTGGATGTTTTGTTTGACGTATTTCCAGACGCGATCTTTGATGTACTCCTCTCGCACCGTGTCATCCGGGAATCGTGCTTGCGATTCTGAGAG
>CAZYKJ010000056.1:0-5460 GCA_964648065.1 uncultured Gammaproteobacteria bacterium | reverse complement strand
GAGACGATGATCATGAGAACGATGAAGACGATACCGCCAGCGGCTGCGATGGCAATTGAGGCCGGGCTGATGGCGGCGAGAATCTGTTCAGCTGATGCGTTTTGGTTCAAGGCGGCGATCAAGCTTCCGGATGTCGACGCAATGAGTAAGACATAGAGCACGCCAAAGATTCCCATGAAGACACTCAAACCGATTCCGTAAACAATTTGTGGAATGATGAAGCGGATCAGCGTTGCCCACCAACGTCCTTTGACGATGGCGTAAGACGTTTTGAGCGCCTCCCAACCTTTCTTGCCTTCTTTAAGATAGATCGGCATGGCAAAGCAGAACATCACCGAGAGCCAAATGCCAGGGAGAATGAACAGCAGAAACGCGGGAATCAAGATGATGCCGCCAAGCAAACCAATCCAAGCTAGAGCGACCACGTCTTGAAAGGAGACGCTCACCTCCGGCTTTTTATCGAGGAAGTAGCGGAATAAGCCGGCCATGAAATAAATCGTCACGAAATAGATGACGATGAAGAGGGCGAAGTGATAGAGCGGGTTTTCTGCGAGCTTTGGTTCAGCGATTTGCGGCAGGGTAAGGGCGAGATCGAGGAGAAAGGGGATAAAGATCATGCCGAGCGTCCAGCCGAGTGTCGGGCGCCACTCTTTGAACATGGCTTTCCAGGACTCGGAAAGCAGTTTGTCCAGACCGATCAGGGGAGTATTCATATGGCAGTAGGATAGCGAAAATGCCCCGCGGCGTGAAGCCTGCGGGGCATTCTGGTTAGAACAGGGCAGATCGGAGTTTTTCGATGGCTTCGGCCAGAACTTCCGGCTCGGTTTGCCCCGAATTGACCTCGACAATGCGTGTGCCACGCTCCTGGAAGGGAGCGAGGAGTTTTGGATCGCGATAGCGGTCCGCAACGACACGTTGAAAGTCCGTGCGCTCAAAAATGCTGTTGTCATCTTTGTCGCTTCGACCGGCGAGACGATTCATGGCTGTGTCGACGTCGATGCGCAGGATCATGAGCAGATCCGGCGGACGCGAGAGCTCAACTTGATTGCCTTCGAGCGAGAGCAGCCAGTCGAGCGTCACCGACGCGTCTTGCGCCGGTTGATACACGAAGGAGGAGAGGACGCTCCGATCCTGAATGACGGCGACCTTGCCGCCTTTGTCCAAGAACGGAAAAATCTTTTCGCGGCAGAGCTGCTCGCGATCCATGGAGAAGGCGCGGGCGATGAGCGTGGCCGGATAGGTGCGTCCGTCCGCGTGCTTGGCGGTAAGCTCCTCGCGGATGAATTTGCCGAGACCGATGTTTGTCGGTTCGGAAACTTCCAAGGTTTCGAACCCTTGATCGCGCACATACGCGGCAAGTCCGCGGGCGACGGTGCCTTTACCGCCGCCGTCCATAGCCTCAATCACGATATGCATAGGTGGAGAAATTGAATCCGTTTTTCGGAATCTGTGCGATGCGCTCCCAGAGATTCGGGTCGACGTTTGGAAAGAAGACATCGCCTTCGATCTCCGTATCGATTTCCGTGAGCTCGAGCCGGTCGGCGTGATCGATGGTCGCGGCGTAGATCTCGGCGCCGCCCATCACCATCACATCGCGATCCTTGAGAGCTTCCAACGCTTCGTCGATGGACGAGAAACGCAGAACGCTTTCAGGTAATTCGTAGTTGGCTTGGCGCGTCACGACAGCGTTGACGCGATTCGCGAGCGGACGAAACTTGGGAGGGATGGATTCCCAAGTTTTGCGGCCCATGAGCACGGTTTTACCCGTGGTGAGCTCGACGAAATGGGCCATGTCCTCTTTGTTGCGCCAGGCAAGCTGGCCGTTTTTACCGATGCATCCATTGGCCGCGACGGCGGCGACAAGCGTGATCATAGAGCCTCCTAGACGGCAAGGGGGAATTCGATTCTCTCGTCCGACTCGTAGCCGATGAGCTGGGTGTCCTCACCGGTCCAGTCGTCGATCGTTGTGAACTTCTCGGTGATGATGGTCGGCAGACGCTTCGGCGTGCGTGTCAGCTGGAGCTTGGCGCCCTCGACCTGATTCACGTAGAGATGCGTGTCCGCGAGAAAGCCGATGAGCTTACCTTCGCCGAGCCCCGTCGCTTTCGCGATCAGATGCAAGAGCGTCGCGTAGCTCGCGATGTTGAAGGGGAGTCCGAGCGCGGTGTCTACCGAGCGCTGATTCCACAACAAATCGATCTTGCCCTCGGTGACGAGCACCTGGAAACCGTAGTGGCAGGGCGGAAGCGCCTGCTCCGGAATCGCCTTCGGATTCCACGTCATCACGATCATGCGGCGATCGCCCGGGCTCGACTTGATCTTGGCGATCATGTTGGCGAGCTGGTCGATGCCTTGGCCGGTGTAGTCGGAGTCGTAGCTCTGATACGTCGCGTCGAAATGGCGCCACTGGAAACCGTAGATCGGTCCGAGGTCCCGCTCCTCGAGCATGCGGCGCTTGGTCTCTTCGTCGTGGCCGTATGGAACTTTGGTCGGATTGCACCATTCGTCCCAGATCTTGCAGCGACGATCCTGATACCACTTCTTGTCGGTGATACCTTTGATGAAGCCCTCGAGCTCCACACGGATGGTTTTGAACGGCATCTTCTTGGTGGTCAGAAGAGGGAAGCCGAGGCTCATGTCATGCTCGAACATGACACCGGACACGCTCAGGGTGTCGATGCCCGTACGATTCTGCTTGCGCACGCCATTCGTGAGAATGTGCTGCACGATGTCGAGATAGGATTTCATAGCTTTCTCCTGTGAAGGTCCTGCTAAACTTTGCCGACCGCGTATCCGCCTGTCGAGCCCCATCCGCCGCGGGAGGGTCCGGCTGGTTCGCCTTCGTCCCATTCAATGTGTGTGATCGGGATAAAAATCCCTTGGGCAATGCGTTCGCCGGCCTCGACCGTGACGGGTTCGGTACCGGGATTCCAGAGATAAATCAGCAATTCATCCTCTGGTCCGCAAAAGTCGCGGTCGATGATACCCATGGTATTACCGAGACGAAGCCCTTTCTTTTTGAAGGTCGAGGAGCGCGGCGCGATGATAAGCATGTGGCCTTCCGGAGCTTGGATGATAAGACCGGTGGGGAGAAAGACGGTGCCGCCTGGCGGAATCGTTGCGCCTTCGCAAACCGCAATATCAAAAGCCGCCGCTTCTGCCGTTTTATATTCCGGAAGGGGTATCTCTGGGCGGAGGCGGGTGATACGGGCTTTCATTTGTTTGTTGGGGAGAAACCGAGCTCGCTCATCACTCCATGAATTTTTGCTTCGAGCTCTTCACGTGAACCGGCGTTTGGAATTGCTTTCCAAGCGCGTTCCATTACGGAAGGAATCGTGACTTCCGTGGGAAATTTTTCTTCTTTTTGGAACTGTTCCCAAGTCATCTGTGCTTCCGTGGCTTTTTCGCCGCGCTTTTTCATACGCTCGAAACGAATTTCTGCCGGAACTTCGATCGACAGCAGCTTGAAATGTGGAAGAGGTTCGAGGGCGACAATATCTTCTGGGCGGCGAATACCGTCGATGACGACAATATCTTCCGGAGCCGAGAGCGCGATTTTTTCGACGGCGTAGGAAAGCGCGTCTTCGCCGTATTCGTCACGCAGGCCATTGGAGAGTTTGGTGAAATTTTCACGCGTCTTTTCGATTCCCAGCGTATCAAGCACGGTGCCAAGAATGCCGCTGAAGCGAATATAGCCGGCGCCGTATTTTTCGCGGAGCAGATCCGCGGCGGTGCCTTTTCCACAACCGGCTTGTCCGGCGAGACCGATGATAAGTTTGGGCATGTGCAAAGAGTATCAGATCGCCGAGGGCTTGCGGAACCATTTGGCAAGCCTTGGACCGGATTGGAAGGAATAGTTGGAATTGAGGTCTACGCCGTAGATTTTTTCCGGCGGCGCGAGCATGCGTTCATAGACCATGAGACAAACTGGCTGGCCGTCACGGAGAACGAAGTCTTGGCTGTAAGTGACGATTTCGAGCACGGCGACGGAGCCGCGTTTGGCGTCTTCATCTGTCCAGCCCCAGCCGGGATCAAAGAAGCCGGCAAAGTGCGAGCGGAACTCGCCTTTGGATGTGTCATAGGCGGCCATTTCGGTCGCGTATCCCGGTGGCGTCAGGATTTTTTCTTTGGTGGCGAGAATGTAGAACGCATCGGGTCGCAAGACGAGTTCGCCATCGCGAGGACGGGCGACGGGCTCGAAGAAATCGGCGGGATCATGATCAAAATTCTTGGTATCGAGTATATTCCAAGCGGTTTCCTTGGCTTTCCAACCGACGATATCGTATGATGAAAGATCGGCGGTCATGGTGATACCTCGGCCGACATTGTCGATGGAAGAAGGGATGAAATTTCCGTCGAGTGAACGCAAAAGATGATGGCGGTCAAAAGCAATGCGATGCTCGAGAGCGGAGAGACGCGCGTCGCCGTGGAAGAAACGGATTTGATTGATGCGATCGCCCGGGTGAACGCGAACGGGAAATGATTTTGGATTGAGTTCAATCCAAAGTCCGCCTTGATAGCCGGCGGGAATATCGTCGAAGCGAGGGACACCGTCGGCAAGCAAGCGACCGCGGAGATTGATGCGGCCACTAGAACTTTTGTTGCTCGCGGTTGCGTGGATGCCGGGAGGGAGTGCGAGCGATTCGTTTAGGCGACCGAGATAGGTACCGTCGACTTCGAAAGGGCGATCCCAAGCGTGGCGATACAATGCGCCATGATTGACGATGTCGCGAATTGGTTCGCCGGAGCGGGGGAGATACGAACCTCGCAGACGATAAGCTTCGTCGGAGAGGGAGAGGTCGAGGGAGGCCGGCTGGAGATGCTCTTCCCGGGCTCCGGCGATGTATCCGGCCCCCATCATTTCCCGGATGACTTGCATCGGGATAGCTCCATGCTCCGTGCGCATATGCGCGCGACCTTAGCAGATCGTCGAATAACGCAAAACCCATTCACCGAGGCGAATGGGTTTTGACCTAATTTTTAGGATTTTAGGCGACTTTGGCGGTGTCGATCTTGATACCAGGGCCCATGGTTGTCGTCAGCGTGACGGACTGGAGGAAGATGCCCTTTGCAGAAGCCGGTTTGGTCTTTTTGACGGCTTCCATCAATGCATTGAAGTTTTTCATGATGGCCTTGTTATCCATGGAAGCCTTGCCGACGGCTTGGTGGACGTTGCCAGTCGTATCGTTCTTGAAAGCGACCTTACCCTTTTTTACGTCTTCGATGAGTTTTTTGATATTCGGACCGACGGTGTCCGTTTTCGGGTTCGGCATGAGGCCGGTCGGACCAAGGACTTTGGCGACCTTGGCGAGCTTCGGCATCATGTCAGGCGTTGCAACAGCGACTTCGAAGTCGATTTTGCCGCTCTTGGCGAGATCGTTGATGTACTCTTCGCCGGCGATAATATCAGCACCTGCATCCTTGGCATCCTTTTCTTTGTCCGCGCTGACGAAGGCAATA
>CAZYKJ010000055.1:0-5546 GCA_964648065.1 uncultured Gammaproteobacteria bacterium | reverse complement strand
TCCGGATCAAAGGTTGCTTGCCACCTCCCCGAAGCTTATCGCAGGCTGCTACGTCTTTCGTCGGCTCCTCACTGCCAAGTCATCCACCGTACGCCCTTTCGTGCTTTAACCATCCGGATGTTCAACAGAGTTGAAACCCAAAACGGTATGCACTGGCGTTTAATTGCTTACATTACTTTTTCACTTTGCAAGTGTTGTGTATGCCTTGCACGTATCACTTTTGAATCGTGCTTACATACCAATCTCGAGTTGTGAAGAAAACGGCCCGGTGATCAACCCGTTGCGTTGGACGATACATCCATCCGCTCGTGGGTAGAGCCGGACAAGAATCGA
This sequence comes from uncultured Gammaproteobacteria bacterium, assembly GCA_964648065.1. Classification (GTDB taxonomy): domain Bacteria; phylum Patescibacteriota; class Patescibacteriia; order 2-12-FULL-60-25; family 2-12-FULL-60-25; genus CAIXDN01. The sequence goes on along the minus strand of CAZYKJ010000055.1, from coordinate 5,213 downwards.
ATTCGATCGAATGATCGGAGCCGATTCTTGTCTAGCTGCGTGGCTGTGAAAAAAAGAAAGGACCTGGCGCGCGGCCAAGTCCTAAAACTCAAATGGAGTTCCGTGGGCTTAGACCGTGATTCCGACGTTCGTCGGTGTAAGGGTTGAGTAGCTCATGCAGGAAATCTCCAGAGGTCCCGTATCTGTTCATCAAAGTCGGGGGACGTGGGTTTTGAAGTGCCGATACTTTATAGGAGCCCGATATGCTTGTCAAGAGACTGTATTCAGCGGAAAATACGCCCTATGAGAGCCATCCACATACGGGCAATCGGCAAGCCAACCGAGAATTGGCAACACGAAGCCTGCGAGACCTATTTGAAACGCCTTAAGCCATTCGCCAAGGTCGATATGATCGAGCTGAAAGAAGGGCATGGCGGCTCAGCCAAGCCGGATATGGCCAAAACTCGAGCAAACGAGGCCGAATCCCTCCTCCAAGGACACAAGTCTGATGCATTCGTCATCGCCCTTGATGAGACTGGAACCAATCTTGATTCATTGTCCTTCGCGCACAAGATCGAGTCCTGGTCCGAAGGTGGACGTCCCCTCGTCTTCCTCATCGGCGGCTCCTGGGGACTCGATCCTTCAATTCGCAAACAAGCCGACGCAACGATATCATTGGGCAAGCAAACACTCCCCCACAATCTCGCGCGTATTGTCTTGCTCGAACAAATCTATCGAGCGGAAACCATACTCGCCAAAAAGGAATATCATAAGTAAATATTTTTCATCTATATGAACTTCGAACAAGCCGCGCGAGCCGTGCCTCCCCCGATCCCGGAAGGAGCCAAAAAGAAAGGACCGCCCCCGATTCCGGAAGCAGCTAAAAAGCGCTCGTCATCGACGGAAGAAATCCCCGGCGAACAAGTTCGAATCGTGAACATCGCGGATATCGAAAAGAAACCCAAAGGCCCTCCCCCGATTCCGGAAGCCGCGCGCAAACAAAAATTTGAAAACATTCAAGCTCCGGATGTCGTCGAAGCATTCGAAGTAAATGGTTACAACAACATGGAAGTAACAGGCACACTGGAAAAGAAAGACGTAAACAAAGAAGGGACGGGCCCCAATGAAGACACGGTATTATTCGACCCTGCACAAGGATTGATCGGAGCTCTCGATGGAGCAGGAGGTATGGGCGGACGACCCGATTTAGCAGCAAAAGTCGCGAGCCAAACCATACCAAAGCTCTACGGCGAAACACTGAAAACTGCTCCTTCCGGTGTCGATCTCCAAAACGCACTCGTCGAACAGATGTTGAAGCGCTTGCAAGGCAAACCGGAAGAGCGTGTCGCCGTCACCAACATGATCGAAAACATGATGAGTCAGGATCCGATGATCGCCAAGAAAGCCTATGCCTTGATCGAAGCCGTCAAAAAATCGAATGACGCCGTCAAAGAAACAAAGGGCGCGACCATGGCTATCGTCGCGCAAATGCACGATCTCCCCGACGGCAGCAAAATCGCCATCATCGTAAACACGGGTGATGCCGGAGCTATGAAGCGCCGTGCGGATGGCACGCTCAAATCACTTGTTCCGGAAGATTCCTTGTTCACCACCATGAAGGACAAAGGAATTTTGAGCGAAGAAAAACTAAAGGAAATGAAGACCGTTCCGGATCAAAAATTCAAATTCGGAAAAATGGACATGTCGTACAAAGACATTATGCGCACAGCCACTGGAGGCCTGGGCCTGAATGAACCGACTCCTTCCCTCACCATCGAGCTCGTGCGTCCGGGCGAAGAACTCTATCTCGGCAGTGACGGTCTCTTCGATAAATTCGACGATCCGGAAACCGACGAACTTAATATCGACGAAATGAGCCTGACCATGGCAGATGAGGTAGGCAAAGATGGTGCAATAAAACCGACCGACCTGAAAACCAAATTGAACCGCATGCGCTCGGAAGCCAAAGCGCGTAAAACCTATAAAAAAGATGACGATGTAAGTATCGTCGGTGTCCGCGTCAACGCCAAAAAATAATGGGAAATAAGATGCCCCCGATTCGCCTAGGCGAATCGGGGGTTTCTGTTGGGCCTAATTCCGAAAGAACGGATTGGCCATGGAGGCAGAGGGGCGGCCTTCGGCGAGGAAGGAGAGACGCCGCACATTGGAGAACGGGACGTGAACGCCCGTAAAGACAACTTGTTCGGCATCGCCCGGGCCCTCGAACACGGCCTCGTAGGCAAACCACGTTCCGCGCGGACCGTCCGCCGGCATGACGCGCAAGGTGACGTTCACGCTCCCGATACCATTCGGACCCACGAGCTCGAGGGACGAGCGCATGCCGTCGAAGCAATTCGGAGAGAAGGGACCGAAGGCGCACAGCTTGATGAGCAGGCGTCCGTTATCGTCCCGTTCGATGAGCAAGTCCTGAAGGGCGTTGAACGATCGTTCGAGCTGACGCGGGAGCAAACCAATGAGCATCCTGACCTCGCTTCGCATAATGTAGTACCAGATTTTTCACGTTTTGTCAACCCATTCCCCTGCGTTTGTGTTATACTTCATCACATCACAAACATACTCTAAACGTACCTTGCTATGCCTTCCGTTTCTCCAAAAAAATCCACCAAACCGATGACCGCGGCCAAGTCCGTAATGCATGACGGTCACGGCGTCGCCTGGCATAGTGTCCTTTGGATTGCTGTCGTCGCCGTCACGCTCTCGGGCGCAACCATCGCCCTCTCGGCTATGGCCCAAGGCTCAACCGGCGATTATCCCTCAACGAACGAAGGGATTCTCCAAGCCATCAGCGATCTACGCGCCGATGTAAACGCTCTCAAAAACAAGTAAGAAAAAGAAACGACCCCGTCCCGAATCAATCGGGGCGGGGTCTTTTTGTAGTAGTAGATGCGGGTCAGCCCAGGTCGATACCTTCGAGCTCGTCGGGATCGCCGGCATCGTCTTCGTCCTCTTCGTCGTCGCTACCGTCCCCGTCCTCGACAGGTTCGTACTCGCCATCATACTCGACGACGATCGCCGCTTGAGCCTTGTCGAGATCGACCTCTTTCCGCGTGTTCTCGTCGTTGACCCAGATAGTCACCGTGAGTCCGCGCTCGAGGCCGTGGAAGAGGACTTCACCGTCCTCGTTGGTCGCGCCTTGTGTGAGATCGTCGCTTCCGTCCTTGACCTCGACCTTGATGCGGTCGATGGGATCTCCGGTCGGATCGCGCACGATCACCAGCAGCGTCGTGAACTTCTTCTTCGGCTCTTGCGCCGACTTCCCATTCTTCTTTTGCTTGGAACCTGTCTTGCCCATAGCAACCCTCCGCGTCCCAAGATGTGCTCATTTTCCGAAAAAGTCAACCCATGGCCGCGCCACGTGAAGCAAACGCAAAAGCCCCCGCTTTTGCGGGAGCTTTTTACGTGGTGCCGAGAGAGCGACTCGAACGCTCATGGGTTGCCCCGCCAGCTCCTAAGGCTGGTGTGTCTACCAGTTCCACCATCTCGGCCCAGCGCACGATTAAGCTAAAATGAGGCACAAATCAATGGTCGAAACTTCGACTCGAAGAACAACTCCTTACTCATTGACAAAAACGCAAAATTTTGCTACGTTGAGCGCATCGCTATATGCGAATACTTATGCAAAAAACTCTCATCAGCCTTGCTTTGGCGGCTCTTCTCGCCGGACCGTTGTCGGCTTTTGCCAACATCGCCCCGGCCAGCGCCGCTTCGATCAACACTGCCGTCCGCGGTCAGTCCACGCAGACCGTCTACTGGTACGCCAACGATGGTAAGCGCTACGTTTTCCCGAATGCCGCGACCTACTTCACGTGGTTCACGTCTTTCGACAACGTACAGAATATTTCCGACTCGGAATTGTTCACGATTCCGCTCGGTGGAAACGTTACGTACCGCCCGGGCGCCAAGCTCGTGAAAGTTACGACGGATCCGAAAGTCTATGCCGTCGCCCGCGGCGGAATTCTCCGCCACGTGACGAGCGAGTATCTCGCCACCCAGCTCTACGGTTCCAATTGGGCCTCCATGGTTCAAGATGTTCCGGACGCGTATTTCACCAACTACACGGTCGGCTCCCCGATCTACTCCACGTCTGACTACAACGTCAGCAACGAATACAACGGTGTTGTGAATCCGGGTGATTCTCTCCGCACGTCCGGTCAGAATAACAACAACAATCAAACCGGCGCTTTGTCATTCACTGCTGATCGCACTTCGATCTCGAATGGCCAAGCCGTCTATTTGACTGCCACCTACAACGGTTCACTTCCGTCCGGCAGCTACATCGACATCCGCGATCTTCGCTCCAACAATGTCGTAAAGACTTGCTACAGCACGGCTGTCTGTACTGTTACGGTTTACCCGTATGTAGATACGCAAACCGGTACGGCCCAATACTTCGCCGCCGCCCGCGAAGCCAATGGCAACACCATCGCCAACCAGTATTCGCAAGTTATTTATCTCAACGGTTCTTCGTATCAGAACGGCACGTTGACGGTAAATGCCGACCGCACGAACATCACAAACGGACAATCGGTAAACATCACGGCCGACTACAACGCCAACATCCCGTCCGGCGGCCGCATCGACATCAAAGAGGTCCGAACAGGTGCTATCGTAAAGACCTGTATGAACGCATCGTCCTGCAACGTTTCCGTGACCCCGTATCAGGCCGGCTACACCTCGACGCAATACTCGGCGACTGTCTACGACGCTTCCAGCAATCAAATCGTTAGCCAATACAGCCCGACGATTTACTTCAATGGAACGCCTGTGCTGAACGGTACAATCTCGATCAGCGCAGACCGCACATGGGTAGCGGATCGTCAGCAGCCGGTTGTTTTGACCGCGAACTACTCCGGCACTCTTCCGTCCGGCTACTCGATTTCAATTGGAATCTACTCTCGCGCAAGCGGCGTATCTGTCTATGAACAGAAACGCTGCTATACCAACTCCTGTACGACAACCGTTTACCCGATGACCGCATACGACGGTGGCGGATCGAGCTTTGTCGCTGAAATTTATGACAATGCAGGTAATCGCACGGGAATGAGCAACACAATCTTGATCAATGTTGGCGGAACAAATTCCAACAACGGTTCCATCTCGAATGACGGCACGAACTACGTGAACGGTTTGACCCTCCAGGCCGACCGCACCTCGATCAATTCGGGCGATCGCGTTCACCTCACGGCCAATGCCTTCAACACGGGCAACTGGAA
>CAZYKJ010000054.1:1461-5721 GCA_964648065.1 uncultured Gammaproteobacteria bacterium | reverse complement strand
AGATCCGGCACCGGCACCTGTTGAGTAATTCACATGTCCAAACAGCAGCGCATTGCCATTTTTATCGGAGCGATTTGTACGGTTATCCTGATCGTTACCCAGCTCCCAAAGCAGGCTCCAAAAACGGAGCCTGCTTTGGATCATGGCAAGCTTCTCCAAGAGCTCGGAACATTGGTTGTTTTACCAAAAGACGAGCAGCCGGTTATTGCCGAAGTCAGCGATTCATCTGCGCTAGCATCCATGCCGTTTTTTCAACAAGCGAATGTCGGTGATATTGTGTTTATTTATCATCGTGCAAAGAAGGCGATCTTATACGATCCAGTTAAAAAGAAAATTGTCGCAATCGCACCGATTGAGAATGGAAATCAACCGTGATATAGTTCGGCGCATATGATCAAGCGCACGACAAAAAAAACAAAAGTTGAAGCTGTTGAACCGGAAATTATTCCAAATCGTGATCGACGAATGCGGATACAGCCGATAACGATTGTCGCGATTTTGATCGTGCTCGCGGTGATTGCCTTCGGTATCAAGGCTGTGTGGATTAGCCCGACGAATACATCGAATCAGCTGCAAGTTCGTAATGGCGTTGATCCGCAAGCGGTTGAGCAAGTTATTAAACGCGTCGGACAATTGGTGGCAACGAGTGAGAGCGAGGTGCCGACGATTGCGACGATTCAAGATATCGATCAGCTGCGTCCGCAAAATCCGACGCTGTATCGCGACGCGGCCAATGGTGACAAGCTCTTAGTATGGTCCGATAAAATTGTGGTGTACTCCACAAGCAAGGATCGTGTTCTTGTTGTGATGCCGATTCAGGTAACGGCACCGGCGGTCGCGCCCGGAGCTGATGCAACCACAACTTCATCTACGGCTACGCCAGTAGAGGAGAAGGCGACGGTGCAGGTATTGAATGGCACACCGACATCGGGTCTCGCACGGACGATGAACGACAAATTGAAGGCTGCGGGGATAACGACGATAGCCGCATCAGATGCGCAACAGAAGAATTACGCGGCAACGGTGATTTACAATGCATCAGGAAAATCATTGCCGAAAACGCTTGAAAAGTTAGTATCTCTAACCGGGGGAACGGTGGTAGATACTTTGCCGGGAGAAGCTGCGGCGAAATCGGACATTGTGGTCATCATGGGGACAAAGTAGTTGGATACATAGCGTATACAATGAAAAACGACACTCGGTTGAGTGTCGTTTTTCTTTTCTGTATCCGGATCGTGTTCATAGCAGAAATACGGCATTTCAAAAGCTTGCTATGAATGTTAAACTAGTATCAATAAAGGGCGGCAAAAAAATACAAAAACATGAAACGCTTTTTAATCACTCTGACGGTTCTCTCGCTGGCCATGCCATGGCCGCTTTTGGCGAGCGCTGCTGTCTCGAGAGATGCGTTTAATATTTCCATTCTTTCTGTTCAATCGCCCTCTTCGCTTGCGGCTGGAACACGAGCCGATGTTACGGTGCAAGTGAAAAATATTGGAAGCGCTCCATGGACTCGAACAGGCTCCAATTTTGTCTCTATTTATAGTTATGATCCGATTCGTAAACAGGAGATCGGAAGCGTTCTTGCGACCGCGGGTTGGGATGCGGATACGCGTCCGGCACGTTTGCCGGTTGAATCCGTAAAGCCGGGAGAGTCAGCAACGTTTAAATTCCCGATTGCCGCACCGGCTAAGCCGGGATCTTATACATCAGAATTTGTGATTGTTGCTGAAGGTTTGGTGCGCATGTCGAATGGCCGCTTTAGCATCAAATTGAATTCCACGGCAAAGACGGCTTCGGCATCGGCGCCTGTCGCGATTACGGCATCGGCGCCTGCGCCTGTATCAGCCACGGCTTCTGCAACGAGCGACGCCTATAAGGGATACGCTGCCGAGTTCGCGTCTATGAGCGGATCCGAATGGCAAATTTCGTTGGATGAAAATATTTTTATCGAATTAGCATTTAAGAACACGGGTACGCAGAGCTGGAAGCGTGATGAGGGAGCTTTTGTTTCTTTGTATGCGGTGAATGGCAATCAGGAGCGCACGAGTTCATTTAAGGATTTAAGCTGGAAAGGATCGCGAGCGGCTAGCATGATCGAGAAAGAAGTGAAGCCGGGAGAGGTCGGACATTTCAAGGTTGAAATGCGCGCGAAGACGCCGGGATCTTATCGCGAGGAATTCATGCTCTCAGCGGAGAACACGGCATGGATGGCCGGAAGCCGCGTTTTTTTGCCGATCAAGGTGCCGACAACTGGCGCTTATATCGCCATGCAAGTACCGGACTCGGATCCGAATACGATACCTGCGGCACGAGCGAGTCAGAATGGGAACTATAGCGGACAATTGTTGTTACGTTCGGCGAACTCCATCTCCGTTTCGGGTAATGCTCGTCAACAGCTCACGGTCGCTTTCAAGAATACCGGCGCATCGATTTGGGGGGATCGTAGTTTGACGGTGCGGGGCGTCACGGCTGCTACGGCGTCTATTTCTAAATATGCGAATGTACGAGATGATTCTTGGAAGGATTCTACAACTCCGGCTTCGGTAAATGGCCAGACGAAGCCGGGGGAGCTGGGTTTTCTTACCTTTACGATCAAGGCGCCAGCGAAGAAGGGGCAATATCAGGCTAGTTTCCAATTGGTGGCCGACGGGCAACAGGTGGATGGCGGTATTATCGATATTCCGGTGACCGTGACGGCAGACGGTTATATCGAACCGGATCCGGTGCCAGCTAAGCCTGTACAAACCGTGAGCACGCCGACGCCTTCCAATACGAATTCGACTCCCGTTCCGACATTCAATGCCCAGCCTTTGACCGGAGATGATGCGAGTTTGCCGAATGAGCCTATTATCCGTGTTGGTTTGTATCAGCCGACAGACAATGCAATGGTGGTGACAGCGAAATATGGCGGCGTCACTATCTTGAACAATGGCTCCAGTGTCTGTCATTTGTCACAAAATCAGTCCGTGACCATCAACTATGATAAGGATCCTAAGGTCTATCGTTTGAGCGGTCAGTGCCAGGCTCAATCATCAACGTGGTATGTCGCAAGCGCGGATGATGGGATCTCACCCATTGAATTGTCAGATTACTCCCATACCGTGAGCTGGCTGCCGGGAGCAAATGACAACAAGTTCCGCTCCAAGCTCGAACTGCGTGCTTCACTTAATAATAATGAGCTTTGGGTCATCAATGAATTGCCGATCGAGTATTACTTGAAGGGCATTGGCGAAACTTCCAACTCAAGTCCTCAGCAATATCAGCGAGCATTGCTCACGGCCGCACGCACGTACGCCATGTATCACGTGCAGCGTCAGACCAAGCATGCGGCGCAGTTTTACACGGTTGATGCGACGTATGACCAGGTGTACCGCGGCTATGGCGCTGAGGCTCGCGATCCAAATGTTGTCTCGGCCGTTGATGCAACGCGCGGCCAGATCGTGACCTATCAGGGGAAGCTCGCGATTACGCCGTACTACTCGCGCTCGGATGGACGCACGCGCTCGTGGAGCGAGGTCTGGGGCGGATCGGTGCCATGGTGCACGTCGGTATCGGTGCCTTGGGACAACGGAAAAACCTTGTGGGGCCATGGTGTCGGTATGTCCGCTACCGGAGCCCTGCAGATGGATGCCAAAGATGGGTACACGTATGACCGCATCTTGAGCTACTTCTACACGGGAACGGTTCTGATGAAGTTCTACAAGTAACAAAAAGCCCCCGCATTGCAGGGGCTTTTTGATTACGAGATGACTTTGTCGATGAGGCCGTATTTCATGGCTTCGTGGGCTTCCATGAAATTGTCGCGTTCGGTGTCGTCTTCGACTTTTTTGAGCGGTTGGCCGGTGTGCTTGGAGAGGATTTTGTTCAAGTTGGCCTTCGTCTGCAAGATGCGCTCGGCGTGGATTTTGATGTCCGTGGCTTGACCTTGGAATCCGCCGAGGACTTGGTGAATCATCACTTCGGAATTCGGGAGGGCAAAGCGTTTGCCTTTGGCTCCACCGGAGAGGAGTACCGCGCCCATCGAGGCAGCCATGCCGATACAGATCGTGGAGACATCCGGTTTGATCAACTGCATGGTGTCGTAGATGGCGAGACCGGCTGTGACCGAGCCGCCAGGGGAGTTGATGTAGAGCTTGATGTCTTTTTCTTTGTCCTGGCTTTCGAGGAAGAGAAGCTGAGCAACAATGATGTTGGCGACGTCATCGTCGATGGCGGTGCCGAGCATGATGATGCGGTCTTTCAGGAGACGCGAATAAA
>CAZYKJ010000054.1:0-1451 GCA_964648065.1 uncultured Gammaproteobacteria bacterium | reverse complement strand
GGCCGTCCTTTAGCACAATCTTGCCCGGATACATGAAGCCTGCGGCCTTTTTATGGCCTCCACCGCCCAGTTTTTGGCAGAGAATAGAGATATCGCGGCTTTGGCTGCGGACGGAGGCTTTGACGGTGTTATCGGCCTTTTCATGGAGAACCATGACCGTATCAATCTTGGCGACATAGGCATTCAGGAAGTTGGAGATGCCGGCAATGGCCTCATCACCATTCGGAGTTCCTTGAATATCCTCAAGACGGAAATAGGTGATAGCCAAGTCGAGTGACGGTTCATGATGGAGGCGCTCGAGGGCAAGGCCCCAGAGTTTCAAACCATCGACAGTTTTGTTGCGCACGATATTTTTGAGAATGTCGGTGTGACGCGCTCCGCATCCGATGCAGATGCCGGCCGCTTCGATACCTTTCACATTCGTCGCGTTGTTCGAAAAGTGTGACGTGTCGGTGCAGAGTCCGGTGAGAAGTGACGTCGCCATTCTGTCATCGAGTTGGACTTTGGCGAATTCGAAATAGCGGAAGACGACTTCGCAAGTCGAGCAAGCGCTTGTGTCGACGAGATTGATCGTGCCGAACAAATCATTTGTGTTGTGATGATCGATGTCGACGATGACATGCTTTGTCGGAATGCGTTTGAGATGTTCGTCGATGCCGCAATGTTTGAGGCCGCCGGTGTCGAGCGTGATCACCATGTCCCAAGCTTCATCAAAAATCGTTGAATCATTTGTTTGTTCACTAAGGCCGTCGAGGAAAAGGAAGCCGGAGGGAGGTTTGGCTACGCAGAAAAGCTTGGTCGTTTTTCCCTCGCGCTTGAGCCACATGTACATCGCGGTGCTGGCTCCAAGTGAGTCGCCATCCGGACGGCCATCGCCCACAACCAAAATACGCTCGCTTTTTGCCAAAGCGGCTTGGAATTCGGCAAAGGGGAGCTGATTCATGGCAATAGGCCAAGATAACGGAAATTTGGCTCCCTGTCAACCCTAAACCTCGCCCTTTTTTCGGAGTTCTAACAGTGCGGTATCTACAACTGCAGCCTCTGCTTCGCTGTCGTCAAACTCGTAGTGCAGCCTCGGGATGCGGCGGAGGCGGAGGCGGGAGGCGAGTCCGTCTTTGATTTCGGCTTGATAACGCTCGAGAATCTCTTTGACGTCGTCTTTTCGATTTTCCGGGAAAACGGAGAGGACAAATTTGGCGTGGCCGGTATTGGCCGTCACTTTGGCGGAAAGCGCGGTTACGAGGACACCTGGCGGAAACTCAACATCCTCGGCCAGGGTTCGGGCGAAGGCGTCTCGGAGATGCTCAAAACCGGCTTCTACGCGCAGGGACATATCCCCTGAATCCTGCGTCTAAAAGCTTGAAACGTCAACCCCTTACGGCTATAATTTCAGCGATTCTCTATGTACTTGAAACGGCTGGAAATCCAAGGATTCAAGACCTTTGCCCAAA
>CAZYKJ010000053.1:965-5879 GCA_964648065.1 uncultured Gammaproteobacteria bacterium | reverse complement strand
AAAAGAGTTTGCCGCCTGGTGTGGCACGGTGCATGCCGTGGCGTTGGCCAATGGTATAGCCGTCGAGACCATCGTGCTTGCCGACGACGGAACCGTCGAAGGTGACGATGTCTCCCGGTTTTGCTGGATTGCGCATGCGGAGAAATTCTTTGAAGTCGAGTTTGCCGATGAAGCAGATACCTTGGGAATCTGGTTTGTCGGCAACGGGAAGCTCGCGTTCGGTTGCGAGCTTACGAACTTCGGATTTTTGAAGGTCGCCGATTGGGAAATAGGAATGCGCGAGGGCTTCTTTCGAAATGCGGTGCAAGAAGTAGGACTGGTCTTTGGAAGGATCAGCTGCGACAAACAAGTGTCCGTCTTTTACACGGGCATAGTGTCCGGTTGCGACGCCGTCGAAGCCGAGTTTGATGGCGGCCTCATAGAACAAACCGAATTTGATTTCTTCATTGCACAAAACGTCCGGATTTGGGGTGACGCCCTCGCGGTATTCGGCAAACATGCGTTCGAGAACGCGTTCGCGATATTCTTTTTCGAAGTCGAAGGTATGCAAAGGAATCCCGAGACGTGCGGCGACACGAAGTGCGTCACGACGCTCGCCGCGCCACTCACACTCCCCTGTCCACAAATCTTTGGAGTCGGACCAGTTCTTGATAAATCCGCCGGCAACATCAAAACCCTGCTCGACCAAGAGTGCGGCAGCGACACTCGAATCTACACCGCCGGACATGCCGACGAGAATTTTTATTTTTTTGTCAGACATTATTATTGCGTTACGCGATTGCGTTTGACGCGAACAGCATCCAAACCTTGTTTGACGAGGCCATTTGCTTCTTGAACGGCAAGCTGACCGCAAGCGGCGTCGATGTCTTCGCCGAATGTCACGCGATGCGTGGCGGAGATATTCATCTCTTCGAGCCATGCGACGAAGTCGATGCGTTGGTCGCGAGGCGTTGCATCGAAGGCTTCGGTTGGATGATATTTGATGACATTCACATGCACGAGACGGCGATCTGGATAGAGCAGTTTTGCAAGAGCTTCTGCGTCGGAACGGCGGTCGTTCACGCCTTTGAGCAACAGATATTCGAACATCACTTTGCGATTCGTCTTTTCCATGTAGGTGCGGACAGCGGCCATCAACTTGGGTAGCGGATAGGCTTTGTTGACGGGCATGAATTTGTCGCGCACCTCGTCGGTGCCGGCGTGGATGGAGATGGCGAGGTTGACTTGAAAATCTTCGTCGGCGAGTTTGAGAATTCCCGGGACGATTCCACACGTCGAAATGCTCATGTGACGAGCACCGAGATTGAAGCCGTCATGATCGTTCAGCGTGCGAAGAGCGGACAAGACATTGTCATAATTATGGAATGGTTCGCCCATGCCCATCATCACGAGGTTTGTTACATACTCCCCTTTTCCTTCGGCCTTCAGCCAACGTGCGAAATAAATAACCTGTTCAACAATTTCCGGAATGGTCAAATTACGTTTCAATCCCATCGTACCGGTTGCGCAAAAAGCACAGGCCATGGCACAGCCAACTTGGGACGAGGCGCAGACGGTATTGCGGCCGTCTTCATGCCGCATCAATACGGCTTCGATTTTTTGACCATCCGCGCAAGCGAACAAGGTTTTGATCGTGTCGCCATTCGGAGAGACTTGCGTACGCACATGCGTGAGAGCATTCCACGGAACTTGCGCGGAGCAAGCATCGCGAAGCGTTTTTGAGTATGTCGTGACGCCTTCCCAGCTATCGGCCAAGCCAATATAAAAAGCCTGCTTGGCTTGGGCCAAGCGGAAGGCAGGCTCTCCACGTTCTTTCAGGAGAGCGGCAAGTTGCGGGAAATCCATGGAAATTACGGCGCTTGTTCCAAAAGCTTGGAGCGGGTGGCCGGACCGACGATTCCATACCCCGAAATGCCGGGTTTGGCAAGACCTTGGGCCTTTTGATACGCCTGAACCGCGGCCAAGGTTTTGGCGCCAAAGAAGCCGCTAACAGGCGTTACGTTGAGCGCTTCTTGAACCCAGCGCACCTCATCGCTGGTCATGCCGGATTTGAGATCGCGGGTAGGCGCCGGATATTTACTGGATTTGAAAAGCGAATCATCCGACCAAGCCCACGTTGCAAGCCGCTTAGCAGAATCCATTCCGCCTTGCGTACTTGGCGCTCCGAGCACGACAACGATTACATCCTTTTTTTGATCCTGCGTCCCATCTTCATTCAGCGGGCGAAGCTCGGTTGCATAGTTATACATCGACTCGGGAAGATAGCCGGTTTTGCCGCCTTGCAGATAGACTTCCGGGTCTTCAAGCAGAGGCGCATTCGTATTTTTGATGGTATGCGTGAGCGACGTTCCAGCGAGCGTGAACGTGTAAGGTCCTTGCTGACTCGCCTTGGAAACGAGCGGCTGTTTGAAGGCGGCGCGAGCAATGAGCGCCATGTCGTATGCGGTGGTCGTATTTTTTGGATTCATTCCTGCCGGATCGTGAAAGGACGATGCGGTGGTGCCAATCGCTTTAACCTTGGCATTCATTTTACTGACAAAAGACGAAATGCCCGGACCTGCGAGACGCGCCATCGCCATCGCGGCATTGTTAGCGCTTGATCCGAGCGCCGACTGCCACAAATCATTGAGATGAATGCGTGAACCGGCGGCGACACGCAATCGTCCACCACCGACTTCGTCTGCTCTGGACATTTTGACGACCGTATTCCAATTCCAAGCTTTGTCGAGCATCACGAGCGCGAGCACGAGCTTGGTTAGACTTGCCGCGGTATGCGGCTCATCCTGCCTGAAACCGTAAAGCACTTTTCCATCCGGACGCATGACGATCGCCGAAGCGAATTCATTCGGCTGCGGGACAAAAGGTTCGGCTGCAAAAACCGCGCTCACCGGAGCGGTCAACAGGGCAAGACAAACGAGCAGACCGAAGCGCTTCATATCACTTTGCAACGATCTTGATCGGCGTACCAATTGGCGCCCAGTCATACATTTCTTTAGCCGGACCAACACCAAGACGGACACAACCGTGACTTGCCGGGCGCCCTAAGTGATTTGCACCTTCTTTTTTACCGCCGGGCCATTCCGGCAATTCATGAATGCCGTGGCCTCGATTTGTAAATGCCATCCAATCCGGCATCCAGAGCTTGGCCGCGCTCGACCAAGCACGTGGAGATTTTGACAGAACCTTATATTCGCCGACGGGTGTCGGAGTTTTAGGCAATCCTCCGGAGACGGGAAATGTTTTCACGGCAATACCCATCACACGCTTCTCCATGGTCTGTGCTTTCAAGTTGATAAAAATAGATTTTTCCAGAAGCTGAGGCTGGGTTGATGTCGGCGAATAAGCCATCTGCACCTCAAGACCGTCAGGAAAACTGTCTCCGTCTGAATCGGGGTTATGGATATCCGTACCGAATTTTGTTTCGAGCATGTCGGTCAAGCCATCATTGTCCGTGTCGAGCATATCCGCCGAACTTGTTGTTGCGGCGTGCACCGGAAGGGCAAACGAAAGCAACAGACTAGGCAAGAGCCAAAACCAGGAGCGCCAGCGCGAGGCGATACGCCACGAAGACATCAAAGCGGTGTTTGGCAACATAGGTGATCAAGAAGCGGATGGCGAATAAACCAAAACCTAGAGCGGATAAAAATCCGATAATGAGCGAAAGTCTTTCGTCTGTCGGAATTCCGGTTTTCATCACCTTAAGCAATCCATGTGCTCCGGCGGCGGCGGTAACGGGAATGGACAGAAAGAACGAGAAACGGGCGGCGGCTTGGCGGGAAAGTCCGGACAAAAGGCCGGCAATCATCGTGATACCGGAACGACTTGTACCAGGAAAGAGAGCGATGGGTTGGGCAAACCCGACCGTCATAGCTTGTTTCCATGATACTCCTTCATAGTCCGCAAGGCGATTCCCCTGCTTTTCCGACCAGCGATCCACGATCATAAGGAGAACGCCAAAGACGGCGAGATCCATGCCGACAATCCATCCCTGGCGTACATTCGCTTCTATCCAATCATTGGCAAAATAGCCGATGATGAGCGCCGGGATGGATGCGGCTGCGACTTTTATCAGAAACAACCAGGACTTGTTCTTGATCAGCTGGATGATGTCGTTACGGAAATACCAAAGCAGGGCGGCGAGCGTTCCAAGATGCAACACCGTGTCGAACGCGAGACCTTGATCCGGCCAATGCAAGAGGACGGGCACAAGAATCAGGTGGCCGCTCGAAGAAATTGGGAAAAATTCGGCGAGGCCTTGAACGGCGCCAAGAACAAAGCCGCGAATAATATCAAATACAGGGTTCATATCAAGAGAAGTGCTCAGCTAACCAAGTCGCGCTTTCATTGGCAAGTTCCGGATGCGACTCCAAGAGATGCATCGCATGTCCGGCCTGCGTGAATGGTTTCCAATTTTTTTCTTGCGATGGTGCAAGACGAATAATTTCTTGCGCGTCGAGGAAGCTTTGCTGATCGTCGCCCGAAGACGCGGCAATGAAGAGCGCTTGCGATGGATCGATCCGTGTCGCAGCATCGAGCGTTGTCACGCCGTGATAGTCCGAGCCTGGCGACAGGAGGACGGCTGCGTGAATATCCTGATTCTGCGCGAGAGCACGTAAGGCGAGATTTGCGCCGATAGACGCACCCATTAAAGCGATGTGCGTCGCAGGAAATCCTGATGCCGCGAGCCATGCGAGAGCTGCTTGCACATCGAGATCCGATGGATCCCCGGCAGAACTTTCACCATGCCCGCGCAAATCAATCGCGAGCGAGGCGATATTTTTCTCGGCGAGCATTTTCTGCGCTTCGATGGCGAGCGTGACTTCGGAGCCGGTGGCGATGATCACCGCCTTCGCATCCTTCGCATCGGAGAGAACATACCCTCCGTGGGCGCATAAATTGTCTTTGGTGTATTCT
>CAZYKJ010000053.1:0-955 GCA_964648065.1 uncultured Gammaproteobacteria bacterium | reverse complement strand
ACGATCAGTCGGCCACATGTGCAGCAGCAAAACAGCGGACACGGCAGCCGTCGGCCGCGAAAAAGAGCCGACCATTTGCGCGCCGTCACTGGTTGCGAATTGGACGCGATCCATATCAATCAAATTGAATACGTTCGCCCGGAGAAACGGATTTTGGGGCCCCTCCTTTGTTTTTGCCTCCCCTGCTGCGTCTACGCTTCTTCTCGCCTGTCGGAGCTATGGACGGAACCGGTGCAGCACCGGGACCGGCGCGACGCTCGAGGCTTTGCTTATGCATGTCGACGTTTCCGCCTTTGGCTTTGAGAATCTCCGTGAGCAAATCTTCGTCTTTTTCTTCCGTGGCAGGAACTATCGAAATCTTGCCGGTGGGTTCCGGCGATGGCTCGCGAATCACACGTGGACGATTGGGCGCCTGATTGCGCGTGGCGAGACTCTCCTCCCCTAACTCGGCTGCGGGTACGGCTTCGCCAGGCACAGGTGCGCGCTTGACCGTGCGGAAGGTTTTGGTTTTGCTCTTGCGCTCTTCCGCAACAATTGGACGACATTCGGCGCAATACACCGGACGCGATGTATCGAGCTGAATCGCGAGTTCGAATTTTTTGCCGCAGCGGTCGCAGGTATGCGAGAAAGCCGGACGCTTTTTTTGCTGCTGCGGAATGCTTGCTTGGATGGCTGCAAGTCGCTCCGGTTTGATGGTGAGATATTCGGTAGAATCGTGAATCGATTCGAGCGGTGCGGACGGTGCCCGGACTTCCGGCTCATCGGCTTTGGCTACTTGCTCCTCTTCCGTCAGGATTGCCGGATACTGAATGGTAGGCGCGGTTCCGAGCGGACCGGCTTTGGGCTCGATGACGGCGGCGGACGGGGTAGGCGCGGTCGCGGTTTGAAGCGTCAACGCATTAGCCGTGGTTTCCATGCCGCTCCAGCTCAACACTTTTTCCTCGATAATACCGCG
>CAZYKJ010000052.1:0-5940 GCA_964648065.1 uncultured Gammaproteobacteria bacterium | reverse complement strand
GCGGACGCGTGATTGTCGTTGGCACGACGGCGATGCGGGCACTGGAATCAGGTTTGGATTCGGGATTTACCAAATTATTCATCACGCCGGGGTATGAATTTAAGGTGGCGGATGGTTTGATTACGAATTTCCACTTACCGAAGTCGACGCTCATCGTTCTCGTCAGCGCTTTCGCCGGACGTGAACACGTTCTGAATGCGTATAAACATGCAATCGAAAATAACTATCGGTTTTATTCGTTTGGAGATGCGATGTTCGTTGTTTAGCCGGGGTCCTGTCACCGTTCTCTACTCGATGATTGATTTTCCAGCGGCTTCTGTGTCGCCGGGAAGGGTTGTGTCGATGGAACCGAATTGAGATTGAAGTTTCAAGCCGCTCTTGATTTCCGTTGCTGTCGCTTGAACGGAGTCGACAAGGATAGCGGGTTTGCTGCGATCATCATTTGTCGGAGTGAGCGCTACTTCCAGATCGGCTTCGGCGCCTTCGCCGGATGCGGCGAGATAGTCGAGTGTCCAAATATTGGAAGCGTCCGCGGCTTGCGTCCATTGTCCGCCGGAGAGGAGGGCGTCACGGCCGGTTGGGACGACATGCGGGCCGAGCTTCACACTCACTTTGATCGCGTTCAAATCGGCGCGTGTCGGTGCGAGCTTGATTTGTACCCAGTATTTTGTCGTTTGACCGACTTGGGGTGGTAGCGGGCCGATGCCGATTTGATCGCCGCTTGATGCGTAGTAACGAGCTGAGGCGGAAATATCGAAAGGCGTGGTGACGACGGATGCGGCGACTTGGCCGTAGCCGATTTCGTTTTGCGCGACGGCGTACCATGCTTGTTCATCAGCCGGACGATCGAGTTTGACGGTGAGCGCCGTGTGTCCGGCGGGAACATCAAAACTTTTTACATGCGGATGCACGAGACCGGGATGATACACAAACACTTTTCCGGGCGAGGACGTGTCGACGGAGAGATGTGCATCATTTCCGCTCGACGGATCCAAATGAACGGATGGTCCGGAGGCGAGAGAGACCGGAACAACCTCGCGATCGACAAGTGGGATGGCGCGCATCGAGGCGGAGACGCGGGCGGCGGTCGTGAAGAGCACGATGTCTTGATCGGGTTCCAATTGTTCGACGAGCGAGCGATCCAGACCGGTCAGAGAAATAGTTTCGAGACGGCGATCCGTGCGATTAGAGAGGCGCATCGGAATGCGGCCGTCGGCGAGAGCGACTACGGAATCAAAAAGCGGTTCAAGAAGAAGTCCGGAACCATTTACCGGACGCGACTCTCCCCCGTCGAACGTCTGATTGCCGTCGCTGACTTGAAAAGCGAATCGCAAAGAACCTGGACCGGAATAAAGACGGACAACAAGTCGCGAAACCGTCTCTTTCCCCGCAGCAATCCGTCCAAGATAGACAGTACCGCTATTATCGAGCGGCGGATCGGCGGAAAGGATTTCGGTATTGGGCGGAAGATGCCAAGTCAGACGCACGGGACCGCTCGAATCACCGGAACGTGCCTGAACCTTGGCTTCGAGAGCTTGCGGTGCGGCAGTGATGATGGGGCCGGTTGAGAAAATAACGCCGAGAGATGGCGGCGGAACCGGAACAGAAGTAACGAAATAGATTCCCCACGAGATGAGGGCGATAACGACGCCGAGAATCGAAAGATCGAATGCGAATGCGAGACGTGGAAAACGACGGCGTCCCAAATACTTCTCGCGATAGCGCTTGCGCAAATGCGAAGTCACCGCGCGCGCCGGTGTGAGCGCGACGGTTGCTCCATGCAAGACGATTCCGGAGTTTTTTTGTTTCATATTAAAACGCATTTCCGACCACGAGGATTTCATGCTTGCCGTCGCCGTCGATATCGGTGAGGACGGGGCGTACACCTTGTGCAGACGTCACGCCCGCAGGAGCGAAATCGTTCTTGAGTCGGCCATTTCCATCATACACCCGAACACGCGGAGCGGTTCCGGGACCGGTTCCGACAACCAAATCGTCGACATGATCACCATCGACATCGCCGACAGCGACGCGCGCTCCCCCATGCTGGGATGCGTCGAATGCGAAGAAGCCGCCGCGCCAAATTTGGCCGTCGGTTTTGAAACTTCGCACATGTGGACCGCCGCCCATGCCTGCGCCGGAAATAATTTCACGCAAACCATCACCATCAAGATCGCCGATGGCAACGGACAAGCCGCCGCGGAAATTTTTGGTGTAGGCAAACCAAGATTTACGGACATGACCTTGGAGATCGGTCACGAGAATGCGCGGATCGGAGTTTCCGTCCGGAGCGAGGACGAGTTCCCATGGCGCATCGCGATCTGCTTGTCCCGCGTCGATGGAAATGGCGCCTTTGTAGTTTGTGCCGAATGGTTTGAAGCGTACTTCTTTGGCGCCGGAGAGACGGACAACCACTTCTCCGCTTTGCGTGTAGACCAAATCGCTCGAACCATTACGATCGAGATCTTGTGAGAGAAAATTGGCGCCACCTGGAACGTCGTCGCGTTGAGCAAAGAAGCCATTGCGCTGACGATTGCCGTTTTGATCAAAGACTTGCAAGAAGGCGCCGTTTTGGACGGAAGCGCCCGTGACTTCAGTCGCTTCGGAACGGCGGATGAGGACGAGGCCATCTTCGGCAGGCACCGTCACCTTGGTGGAAATCGCTCCGTTATTGGTTTGCGGATCTTGCGATCCTTGCAGACGCTCGAATTCACCCGGCAAAGTGATTTGCTCGGCTGTCTTACTGCCGTTCACAATTGCGATGCCGCGTTCATACTCGCGTGACCAAACATTTGGCTTGATATTTTTCGCATCACGTCGAACATTGCCGATCGGGGCCGTGTACTCGTCGTACCACCACGTGCGCATGTGGCCGGCATCGCCTGCATCGAAGGAATAGTAGGCATCGGCAATGAGCGCGGAAGTCAGACCCTCGCGCATCAAGCGGAAATTATTCGGTTCTTCACGATTGTTCGTGTTTGTATTGATCGCACTCACTTTCGGAGACGGATTTTTCGACAATGAATTACGGAGATCCGTGAAGGTTCCGGAAAATCCATTGCGTGGGAAGTTTTCAAAGAGGACACCGTTGCTGACATCGGCGTAAGAGGCGCTGGAATTATTGATGACAAGCTTGTCATTTCCCAAAGCTTTTCGCACATTCTGTATCAGCTCGCGCATGCCGGCTTTGTACGTGGCATTGGTTTCGGAAACCGGATTGCCGCGACCGTCGCGATCCGGATCCAAGTCACTGCCATAGGCGCCGGTTACATCGGAATAGGCTGCATCGAGAAAAACGCCGTCCCAGTATCCCGTCGACATGATTTCGTCGCGGATGAATGAGCCGAGGAAGGTGCGCCATGTCTGACCATTTACCGATGGCGCGAGCGTTGACGCATTCATCAACCATGCACCGGGCCACCAAGTCGCGCGAGAACCGTTTGCGTGGGGAAGAAAATACGCTTCGGGAATGCGGCTCGCAAGCTTGAAACCGGGAGAACGCGGATCGCCGTGGAAACGAGACGCGGCAATTTCACCGGCGCTTACATAGGCAAGGAGTTTGATGTTTGGATTGAGGCGTTTGATCTCGGCAAGGCGTTGCGGGAACTGGAAACTTTGATCCATGTCGAGAACGACCACATCCCATTTGGCGAGCTTGGCCGGATCTTCGGGTTTGATTTCGTAACCAAGAAAAAAGTTAATGAGCTTTGGCGATTGTTCATTACCGATGGCGGCGGATGAAGCGGTCGGAAAAACGGCTGTGATAACAGCCGCCATGACAATGAGTGAGACAAAAGCTCGCTGCATAAGAACAGCGTAGCATAGCGGAAAATTTGGGGAAGGTCAAGAACTAACCCTTCGCCTCCTTATAGCTCTCCAAAACCTTGTCGACATGGTCATTCCAAAGATGTTTGGCTTTGATTTTTTCTCTGGATTTGAGGCCCATTTGGTCGCGGACTTCTGGGGTTGTGGCTTGGAAGCGGCGGAGGGCACGTAGCCAATCCTCGACATCGCCAGGTTTTACGAGGAAGCCGTTGACGCCGTCTTCTATCAACTCAGGATTGCCGCCGGTTCGAGTGACAAGACATGGGAGGCCGCTCGCCATCGCTTCAAGAACCGAGCCACTCGCGTTTTCGTAGCTCAAGGTTGGAAGGACAAGGGCTTCGGCGCGGTCGCGGAGACGCTTGAGTTGATCGGGCGAGACAAAGCCGAGGAACTCGATATGATGCGCGCCTTTTTCTTTGACAAGCTTTTTGAGTTTTTCTTCTTCGGGTCCGCGTCCGGCTATTTTAATAGGAAGCTCGGGTACTTTGGCAGCGGCATTGATAAAACTTTCCAAACCCTTTTCGACGGAAAGACGGCCCGCGAAAATCAGGTAGCCGCCGCCGCGCGTTGCGGGTTCATCGATCCAATCGGTTGGCGCGGCGATGTAGCGGAGCTTTCCGGCAGGCTCTCCCCAATCTTCCATTTTTTCTTTGATAAATTTGGACGGACACAGGAAAAAAGAAACCGTTCTCTCGTAGGTTTGTGTGCCTTTTGTGTAATACATTTCGAGTGCCGCCAAGGTATTTGGCAAAAACTTATCCGAGAGACAGCGATGCAAGATCACGTTGTAATATTTGCCTCCCTTGCTGCGTTCGCAAGGCGCGCCGTGATCAAACATGCCGTAATTTGGCGTGATCAATTTGTAATCATGAAGCGTCTGCACACAAGGAATGTGGCGTTTGCGAATTTCGGGAAGAAGGGAGCTTGAAAGATGGTGATAGAGGTTGTGCAAATGCACGACATCCGGCTTCACTTCATCAAGTTGTTTCGCAAATGCTTTTTTTGCTTCTAGGTTCCACAAAAAGTTCGCGGCGATTTTCAAGGTCGTGATCGGATCATTTGGACGATCGAGATGATAACGCGTGACAAAGTACTTCTCGTCCTTGGAAGGCAGATTTTTGACGCCCCGTGTGGAAAAAGCATGGACATCGTGGCCGCGCTGCTCGAGCTCGCGGATCAGGCCGTGCATGTAAAATTCGGCTCCGCCTTGGAGATCAAAGAATTTATTGACTTGCAGTATCTTCATAGAGCTCGCGATAGTGATGGGCCATTGATTCCAATGAGAAATGCTTCTCGACGATGATGCGGGCGTGATGGGCGCGGTCGAGAGCGGCGCCGTATTGATTGAGGACGTCGCGGATACGATCGGACCAGGCGTCGACGTCATCGACGGGGACAAATATCAGGCTTTGATCAGAAAAGGTTTCGTGGAACACGGGTAGGTCGCAGACCATGGCGGGAACTTGCGCGGCTGCGGCTTCGAGCACGGCAATTGCCTGGCCTTCGTGACGCGAGGCGAGCAAGAAAAGATCGGCGTTGTGCAAGCGTTCGGGGACATTATCGACGGAACCGGTGAAGGTGATTCGCGGCATGACGCCGAGCATTTCGGCTTGGCGTTGGAGCGAGAGGCGCTCGGGTCCGTCGCCGACGATTTCGAGCGTCCATGGACGTCGGAGCTTGGCGAGCGCTTCGATCAAGACGGCTTGGCCTTTGTCTTCGAGCAGACGTCCGACGGTGATGAGATGCGGCATGTCCCCTGCTTGATGGGCGTCGCGTGGCGTGAAGCGTGCGAGATCCAAACCGATGCGTATAACGGAGAGTTTTTCATCATTCACTCCGTAACGCGTACGCACCATCGTGCGGACGGAATCGGAGACGCAGACAACATGCGTTGCGTGACGCAAAGCCCAAAGGCGAAGCATGCGGGTTGCAAAATCCAAACCCGGTTCATGTCCATGAACCGTCACGACTTGCGGGATATGGAGCTTGCGGCAAGCGTACCCGGCCCAGACATCGGCACCGAGATGGGTGTGAACGAGTTTTGGACGGTTTTCTTTCCAGCGTTTTATCAACCATTCGGAGCTTTCGCGGCGCGTAAGTCCGCGCGACGTTGGA
>CAZYKJ010000051.1:0-5975 GCA_964648065.1 uncultured Gammaproteobacteria bacterium | reverse complement strand
TGCTGAATCGCTTTGTCCGTCGTGTAATGCGGACTATCCCAACTCCCGCGTCCTTCGGTATCGCGGTCGAGCTCGCTCATCAGGATGTCGCGAGCGGCGACAAGATTGTTGTCGGACAAGGCGTCAATGACGCTGGCGTAAGAAGACATAAGGTTCGAAAGTGTTTAGAGATGGTGGTGAAATGTATTTGTATTTTTACCAATCCGCGACAACAGCTCCCTTGGCATATTCCGTGGCCCGATTCTCGAAGAAGTTGGCATGCTCCTTCGCATTCGTCATCACATCGAGCCAGGCAAGCGGGTTTGTCGTGTTATAGACCTTATCCAGCCCTAGGTCATTGAGTTTCTTGTCAGCCGTATAGCGAATGTATTGCTTCACGTCCTCCGGCTTGAGGCCGCTCACCGCACCCATGGAGAAACAGGTATCAATAAAGTTGTCTTCCAGCCGCACCATGTCATCGCAAGCTTTATAGAGAAGGGATTTCAGATCTTGCGTCCAAATATGCTTGTTCTCGGAGACGAGTTCTCGGAAAAGCGCACACACACCCTGACTATGAAGCGTTTCATCGCGTATGCTCCACGTGACGATTTGTCCGACGCCCTTGAGTTTTCCCAGTCTCGGGAAATTCATGAGGATGGCAAAGCTCGAGAATAAGCTCACGCCTTCCATAAAGCCGCCAAAAACGGCGAGATTCACCGCAAGCTCGCTGACATCGCGTACATCAAAGCTCTGGATATACTGATACTTATTGCGCATGGATTCGTATTCCAAAAACGCGCTATATTCCTTCTCCGGCAAGCCAAGCGAGTCATTCAAATAGGAATAAGCCCACACATGCGTGCTCTCCATCGCCGCGAACGCGGACAGCATCATTTTGATCTCGGGCTTTGGAAAACTCGGAATCAATTTGGAATTATAGTTGTTGTTGACCTCGATATCGCCCTGCGTAAAGAAGCGCAGAATTTGAATCACGAGATTCTTTTCTTCCGGTGTCATCTTAAACCGGAAATCCGAAATGTCGGATTCCATCGGAACTTCAATCGGCAGCCAATGCGCTTGGTTCTGCTTCTGGAAAAACTCGAAAAATTTTGGATACTCAAACGGTCGATAGAACGGTCGATGCGTGAGGATGGGGCTTGCGCCAAATAATTGACTCATACGCGGACAAGGAGCGAAGGCATGGGTTCGCGTTGAGTGGAGTTAGATACGATGATCGACAGGCGGCAAAAACGACTGATTGCTCATCATTCCGCCTGGCATTGCTTGAAAGCCGGGCATGGTCGGCGGCATAGGCTGTCCAGGTTCCTGGAACAAGCCGACGCTCTGGCGCTCTTCCGGTGCCAAGAATTTGAGTGCCAGCCAGCGGAAGATATAGTCGACGATCGACTTCGCATGCGGGATATTCGGGTTCTGTGTCGCTCCGGATGGCTCGTAACGAGCGTGAACGAACTTATTGATCAAAACCTTCAGCGGGACGCCATACTGCAATCCCATCGAGATAGCGGTCGCAAATGAATCAACCATTCCGCCCTGCGCACCGCCTTCTTTCGACAGCGTGATAAAAATTTCGCCCGGCTGGCCGTCTTCATAGAGGCCTACCGTCAAATAGCCTTCAGCGGTTCCGACTTGAAATTTATGCGTGATGGCTTTGCGCTCATCCGGGAGACGACGTCGGCGCGGCACAAAGGCTTCGCCTGTGGAGGTGATGATCGGGGTGGTCATACAAAGAAAGAAAAATAAACACCACCGATCCGGCACAGGCTGAAAGCCGGATCTGAACAAAGGCTGGATTGTGAGGGCTATCGCTCCTGTCACCGTCCGTCCCGTGATCACGCAGAGCGGGATTTTACGGGACAGGCGTTCGCGTGTGATGCAGGATGAGATCGCCCGACCACTACATCTTGTGGTCCAAAACGGATTATACCACAAGATCTAGTCGTCGATAGAACTCGATATTCTCGAAGAAAATGTCCTTACTGTGGATATGTTCTTTCTAAAGTCCCAAGGACAAGTTAATCGCCTGCCGATCTTTTTCTTCCGGTAGCTCGATAGTCATTGGAACGTCGCGCATGGTGCCGGATCGCTCGTTAAAACGGACAAATCCGTTCTGCAGGGCAAAGTCGTACACATCCTTGGTAACCTTCACATCTTGCAGGCAATAGTCCCGCAATTTATCGATCTCCCCTTTTTTCCAATACTCCACCGCCATGAGTCCGCTGCCGCTTTTACCGACGCCGAGCGTGGCATGGGCAACATCATCAAGTTTGACGCGGAAACCGATTTTTTTCTCGATCTCCATCAAGAGGTCTACGGTAGGCAGACGCATGATGTCTCCCGAGTAATAGGTTTGCAAGCAGGGATAATCAAAACCTACAAGATTATACCCTATGATGCGGTCGGCACGCTCCAAACGCGGCCACAATTTAGGGAGATCCTCCTCCAAAAACGACTCGTAGGTGTCGGTTTCATAAAAATAGCATCCGACCAAGGAGACTTGCAGTAACGATGGATTGTAGGCGCCCACGTCCTGGAAGGTATTCCGGGTTTCGATGTCGAGGACAACTTCTCTTCTCATAAATCGTGAAGAGAATACCACATCTCCGCAACATTGACATTTAGCGTATTTTTTGCTAAAAGAATCGCGGAGGCCATCGTGCTCTACCTCGTCCGTTCCGACTTTCGTCGCGAAATCAACCGTGAGTCATTCCTGGCTCTCCTGCGCCTTTGCGGGCAGCGTTCCAATCAGATCTTCGAACGCTTCGTGAGCGAAGCGCCGACGCCATACGCCATCGCTGTCTCGATGCGCAAGGCGACGGTCTCGGACAAGCCGTTGCTCATCATCGGTTCGTACAAGCAGGAGTCGCTCGAAACCACGGTGCGCGTGGTCGACACCCTGCGCGACGAGCTCGTCTTTCTCCGGAATGCACCGGTCATTCTGATCGCGAGGCAGTCCGAGTGGCGAAACTACGATCCCGTTCTGCGGGGCCCCGTCGGCGTGCAGCTGACGCATTTCGTCTGGGACATCAAGGACGGAAGGATGTTTGTTCTTCCCCAGACCGAAGGGTATGGGCGCGAGGAAGCGAGCGCCCTGGCCGAATACCTCGACCATCCCAAGGGCAAGCCTTCGTCGATCAATCCGCGCCGAAACTATGGCACGCAGGAGATGTTCATCGATGAAATGCCCACCAGCAAGATGAAGGTGATTCCGGAGAGCGCGATGCCGGATGCGCGTCGTCCACGCGATGACGAACCGACGCAAGAGCAGCGCCTCGAGGATAGTCGCTCACACGTGCGAACCGACCCATCCCAGCACACGTCCAAGACCGACCCCCAGCAGCCGGGGTTCTACTCCCACCTCTCGCCGGTACAGCGTGGCTCCCAGCCGCCGACTGGCGCCGGCTGAAGTACTGAAAAGCCCTCTAACCTAGCTAGGTTAGAGGGCTTCTGTGTTAGTTGCTCACGATGAGATCGATCTCGATCTCATACGGAGGCAGGAAATAGGGGTTCTCCCCTCCCCAAGTCCCCTCATAGAGACGGAAGTCGTGCATGGACGCACAGGACTCGTGACACATGAGCTGGGAATAACAGCGCAGCGGGAACCATCGGTCGAAGAGTCTCGCGGCTGCGAGCATGGTTGGATGGTTGCTGTCAGGCAACGATTCGGTTCGCGTGCGCTCGTGATGACGCGCCGGACGCGGCCGTTCGGAATGAGGATGACCGCTGTAGGAAAGCGTCATCGTGAGAACGGCGACAAAGGTCGCGCCTGCCGCCGCTGCCGAGCCTCGATTGAGGCCCCAGCGCAGCACCCCGTACAGGAGCACGAGACAGCGCGACACGCCGTAACGCGACGACAGCCGCAAGTTCTCGCCGCGCAGGATGCGCGTCTCGTCCCGTTCGACGGACAGGCAATCCTGCGTCTCTCGCAGTTCGGCTCTGACCGTGGCGAGCTCGTTCTCGAGCCTCTCGACTTCACAGCGGGCATCGTCGCGGAACGGACCGTGAGACACGTCCAACATGCGGTCCTCCTGGGAAAGGGCTAACGGCTATTTCGCCTGTTTTACGTGCGCTCGTCAAGTCAAAGCAAATAGAAAGAGGCGGCTCGCAGTTACGCGGCCGCCTCTCAGAGAGTTCGGGTCTGTGTGTCCGATCCTGCTGTTGCCAAGCAACGTCTTCAAACGTTGTTCGACATTGGGTAGGCCTGGTCTTGCGACAAGGTCTGCAGTTTCGGCAGCTTCGATGCTTCGAGCTTGATGCTTCGGACTTTCGTCCGTCGCTTCTGGTTATTGCACACGTCTGCGCAACTTCCGCTCTCCGCAAAGGGCAATGGTTCGCGCTCGAGCACGTTCCGTTGCCGGTCATATTCAGGTGGCTAGCGACCCTCGCTAGATACCGTCGTCATATGACCCGCTTATTCGCCATCTTGATTCAGAACGCTTTCGCTGATCGAGCCACGAGACCTTGTCCTTGCGGACTTGGTTTGAAGCCAGTCTTGAGCAGTTTCACCCGCTCGCAACCAGTCGTGTCTCGTTCGCATCCTCTACCCGCAGGCGAGTTGTTCCTTGACCTGACGACAGGTCGTGCTGCCTTTCGCTTTCGCGATTGACAGTGGCTTGCGCCAGATCAGTCTCAGGGTTTCCCCCATGACCAGATCGCTCCGTTCGAGGCGAACCCCTCGAGAGCTAGGAACTGATGCTTCCGACTCAAGAACGCGATACTCATCAAGCTTCACTTGCTTTTGCCTTGCGGCTTGGCTTGTTCACTTGTGAGCCCACACATTCCCGAAACCGTCTCCGACAAGGTCAGAAATAGATTCGGAAATGTGTGGCTTGTTCTTAAAGTGCACGCGGAACAATACGCTTACCCTGAAACACCGTCAAGCAAATTCTGTGGATAAGTTTCTTATGAAAAAGCCTCCGACACATCGGAGGCTTTTCTCTTACGCCGCGTTCTTTGCTTGATCAAAGCGCTTGCGCTCGAAATCTTTCAAATACATTTTGCGAATGCGGAGGTTCACCGGCGTGACTTCCAAGAGTTCATCATCGCCGAGATATTCCAAGCCTTCTTCCAAGCTCATGATGCGCGGCGTGGTCAAACCTTCGGCGACACCATCTCCCTTGGAGCGCATGTTCGAAAGCTTCTTTTCCTTACACACGTTCACGATCAAGTCTTCCGGCTTGGCATTCTGGCCAATAACCATACCCTCATACACTTTGACGCCTGGACCCAAGAACAATTGTCCGCGTTCCTGAGCGGCCTGCAAACCATAGGAGTTCGACTCCCCTGTTTCATGCGAGATAAGCGAGCCATGCGGCGAGCCGTCAATCGAACCGACGAAGTCGCGATAGCCCAAGAAGAGCGAGTTCAAAATACCTTGTCCGCGCGTATCCATCATGAATTCCGTGCGATAACCGATCAAACCGCGCGTCGGAATCTCAAAGGTGAGATACGACGTGCCATTTTCAACACGCATGTCCTTCATGTCTCCCTTGCGGCGTCCCATCTTTTCGATGACCGAACCGCTCATGCCTTCCGGACATTCCAGCGACACTTCTTCAAACGGTTCCATTTTCTTGCCGCCTTCTTCCTTAAAAATAACCTGCGGACGAGAAACCTGAAGCTCAAAACCTTCGCGGCGCATGCGCTCGATCAAGATGGCCAAGTGCAATTCACCGCGGCCGGAAACAACGAAGGATCCGTCTCCGGTACCGGCTTCCACGCGCAAAGCAACGTCATTCTGCAATTCGCGATCCAAACGTTCTTTGATGTTGCGCGACGTCGTAAACTGGCCTTCCTGACCGGCAAATGGGGAGGTGTTCACGGCAAAAGTCATCTTCACCGTCGGCTCTTCAATCTTGATAACCGGCAATGCTTCCGGATTGTTTACATCCGCAATCGTTTCACCGATGTTCAAGTTTTCAATACCAGCAAAAGCGACAATGTCACCGGCCACAGCTTCCTGTACCTCGATTTTTCCA
>CAZYKJ010000050.1:2757-5987 GCA_964648065.1 uncultured Gammaproteobacteria bacterium | reverse complement strand
AAGCACCTCCATGCGTCCGCGATCCGGCCCATCACCTATCACAATGAGTTTTACCTCCTTCGGAAGAAAGCCCATGCTTTCAATCAGCCGATCAATTCCTTTTCTGGGCACATGTCGTGCAACCGCAAGCAGAACAAAGTCCGCCTCGCTCAAACCGATCAATCGACGAGACTCTCCCCGTTCCGGTAAATCCATTGGCTCTGCACCAGGCGTCATTACCTTTGGGTACACACTTGGTTCAAAGGCGTTGATCTCGGCGGCGGTGGGGTATGTAGCGCGCTTGATGATTTGGCGAGCCAGCCAAGACTTGCGTTTGTTGGTCTGGACAAGGCGCAAATCAAGGCCGTGAATGATCAGTATGTACGGCAGGCCACCGAATAGACTCGCTAACCAAGCCGCCGTTCCGACCGGAAGGATGTGACTTACAAGGACATAATCATATCTCTTCTTTTTCAGGCCATAGATAAAACCGATCATTGATCGCCAAGAGAACGGTCCGCGTTTGAGCAGGCGTACAGCCTCGACATGACCTGGTCCGTCCGTGTTGTGGCTTGCATTGACAAATACATCAATCAAACCGGCGCTCTGGCTGACGAGATTTCCAAGATAACGCGCGACGCCCCCGCGCTCCGGCGGATAATCAAGAGTGACAAGTGCTACCTTCATACTTCCTCGTGCAACGCCTCATCCTCCGGAGGTGGCGATGAAATACGCTTTTGAAGCCAGACGAAGGCTGTTTGCACATCTTCCTTACTGATCAGCGCGAAGGCGAATAGCATTGCAATCGAGAACGAAATGCCGAAGGCGATCGCAAAAAGCGGAGGCATTGCCGGCGCCAGCTGATTGATTGCAACCCAAGTAACGAACGCTGCTCCATAGCCTTGAGCGAGCAACATAAGCATGGCTTTGGAGTCGATATCGCGACGAGCAAAGAACCAGCCGAAGAAAAACAGCAACGTAAAGCTGATAAGAGCGGAGATGGCGGCACCCGTAGGCCCCAGAGACGGTATAAGCAGCGCATTCGCTACCACATTCACGATCATCGTGATACCCATGCTGAGCGTTTTTTTCTCGGCACGATGGGTCGCATTCAAAAGAGATCCAATTGGAAAGTCGAGAAAAATCGGGATGAGTACCCACGGTAAAATCACTAACGGCTCGATGGAGCCCTCAAAAGCCCAACCGTAGACGAATGGGATCAATGTTGATGCGAGGGCGGAAAGTACGGCGGCTAACGGGACGGCTACAATCATCATCAAACGCAAAGAACCTTGCAGCAGCCCTGGCAAAGCGGCGCGATCCTTTTCTGCGGCATTGCTCATCCCCGGATAAAGCGCCGCGACAAAAGCGAGCGGAACAAATTGGAGCGCGTAGGTAAGTTTATACGCAACAGCATACTCGCCGACTGCCTGATCGCCATGCATATGCCGAAGCATGATGGTATCGACATAGGAATAGACTTTGACGAAAATTCCGGCGAGGGCAAAAGGCCATGCAGCGCGCAAAAGCTGCTTCGTGGAAAAACCCGTGGTTTTCTTGGGAGACAATCCAAGCTTCCAAGCGATCGCCATGCTCCACAAGACATGCCATGTGCTACCGAGCATCAACGCAAACACCAAACCGTAGACCCCATAATGCATCTTGATCGCCGCGATGCTCACGACCGCTGTCATGATTTGCCCGATAAACATTCCGGCGGCCTCATAACGAAGCTCGCGTCGTCCGCGAATCGCTCCGTACCAAAGCAGATGGATCGAGTCAGCCGACATGACATAGCAAGCCATGGCAATCGCAACGAACGTTGAACCCGTAATACCCGACCAAGAGGCGTACGCGAGGGTAGCCAGAACCGTCAGCGGAACGAGTAAAAATTTGATCCAAAGAGCCCTTGCGAGCGCTGAACGACCACGGGCCTCATCTGCAGCCATCTCGCGGACAACGACCGGGGTCAAACCGAGGTCGGCAAACACGACGAAGACGGAAGTAACGGAGATAGCAAAGAAGTAGATACCCGTTACGGTTACGCCAACCATGCGGGCGATGATAATAAAGGCGACGAAGGCGATGGCCTTTTGCGCCGTGTTGGCGACGATTAGCCAAGCCGCATTTTCTGCAATTTTCTTGGCATGTGACATGGCAAGATAGTACACAATTCTTGACAATTTAGCCAAATTAGGCTAGGTTCACCCAAGAGGTGAACGTGACCATCATCCGAATTTCTCGCGATGCGCGCATTCTGCGCGAACTCCTGTTCGACTTCATCAAGGACCTTCCGCAATCATTTCCCAGCACCATCGACTATCAACCGACAACCGTCCGTGTCAGCGGGCTCGAGGCGGACGAGAACTATCGTCTGAGCCTCGTGACGCTCGACTGGCAGAGCGTGAAAGTGATCGCTACGATCGCGATCCATCCCAAGAACGACGCGTATCCCCGCGGCAAGCGAACGATTCGCGAGGTGAAGCTGATCAAGGGCAAGAACTCGCGCACCTTCGATGCGTCGGCCGTCGCGCACCTTCCTCCTTGGTAACTCAAGAACCCCGAGCCAAAGTACTTTGGCTCGGGGTTTATGCTATTATTACGGCGTTATCGCTCTATGAAACAAATACACGCAACAACGAGATCGAGCACAACGTATCTGCTCATGGCTTTGCTGCTCGCGGTTAGCGGCGTATGCGTTTATTTTATTCCGTCGCTCACGGAAACTGATCTGGCAACGTTTTTGCAAACACACGTTTATAATGCCGGATTGGTTTACGCGATTATTATCGGTTTTTTGCTCTACATCACGCTGACACGCAAACAAAATCTGGAAGAAGCCGTATCGCTTGAACTTAATAAATCGCGTCGCATCTATCATTTGGCGCTAAATCTGAGCAAAGCAGATCCGCGATTGAAAAAATGGTTTTTAACTGTCGAGAAAGCGCTGGAGGATTATCATAAACAATTCAGCAAACTTACCTTTGCGAGTTATGGAAAAGGCGATCTTTTATTTCGTCAGGTGACGTACACGGTTTACCGTCTCCCCCAGCTCGATATTCCCTACAACGAGGATCTCTACAGCTCTCTCCTGGATGCGACGGCAAGCGCGACGGAGGCACGCGAAACAATCAACGCGCTCAAGGACAATACGCTTGGACGTTTCTCATGGTTCATTCTCCTGCTCATCACGAGCATTTTCTGCTTGATTATTATCCTGTATACGCCGACGAATATGACAGCGCGTATCA
>CAZYKJ010000050.1:0-2747 GCA_964648065.1 uncultured Gammaproteobacteria bacterium | reverse complement strand
ATCAGTTTCGTGGTCGTATTTACCCTGCTTTCAACGATACAGCTTATTTACGAATACGATCGCGGCAACAGACTACGCCACCGCTTCATCGCCGATCTCTACTTAGACAACATGAAAAAAGCGAAGGCGCCGTTAGCAGCTTAAGGAAGGAGAGGCCAAAAACGCAGTAGGCGCTTTGCTCGCGATTCGAAAGCTGTCGGATCAATTCCTTCCATTTCAGCCAAAGCACGAAGTTTTGCCGGCTTCGACGGGTTACGTACCATGTGAAAGTCTTTACCAAACGATTTACCGAGCTTACGGAAGAACAACCAACGAAGCGTGTATTTGGGGAGCATGTAGCATGTGCCGATGAAAAATTCCGTTTTTGATAACGGAAAGGCCAAATTATGACCCGACCAACGCGCGCGTGTAACCGTGTAGACGATATCCGATAATTCGCTCCAAATCGCAACAACTCCTTTCGCTTCACGAAGCTCCGCTAATTCATCAGCGACATCCCTCTCATGCCAAGCCTGGTCATGTTTTTGCATACCCAGCCAAGAATGCCAACGATTGAGGAGAGACATGCGGGCATGCTACACAATCCCCTTTCCCAAATCAAAACCCCTCCGATTGGAGGGGTTTTGTGATGCGCGTTTAGCGCTTGGACCACTGCGGTGCGCGGCGAGCCTTTTTGAGACCTGGCTTTTTGCGTTCCTTGGCGCGCGGGTCGCGCATGAGGTAGCCGAGCTTCTTTAAGGTTTTGCGATAGGTCGGGTTCAATTCGCAGAGGGCGCGAGAGAGACCGAGACGTACGGCGTCGGCCTGGCCGAGGATTCCGCCGCCCTGGGCTTTGGCGCTTACATCGACGGCATTGTCATTGCCCGTGATCTTGAGCGGAGACATCACCATGTCGCGAGACTCGAAGGTGGTGAAGTACTGTTCCATCGGCAAACCGTTGACCGTAATCGTGCCCTTGCCGTTCTTGATCAAGAAAACTTTGGCAATGGCGGTCTTGCGACGGCCGAGCGCGTAAATATAGGTGCCGCTCGCGAGCTGAGCTTCCTGTTCTGCCTCAACCTTTTTGGCTGGAGCCTTTTTTACAACGGCCTTTTTTACAGCCGGCTTTTTCTTCGTTTCGGTAGCCATAAGGTTATGCGATAATCAAGCGCTTGAGACGCTCCTTTTGCGTCCGGTTCTTCGGAAGCATGAACTTAACAGCGTGAACAAGTACTTCGGCCGGATTCTCGACCATCAACTTGCCGACATTAACGCGGCGGATACCACTCGGGCGGTTGGAGGAGTGGAAGTGGACCTTCTGCTCCAACTTTTTTCCGGTCATGACCATTTTTCCGGCATTGGTCACTTTCACGATGGCGCCGGCATCGATATGCGGCACATAGGTCGGCTTGTCCTTGCCGATCAGCATCTTGGCAATCTGCGTCGCCAAACGTCCCACCACCTTGCCGGTAGCGTCGATGGTGACGGTTTCACGTGTCGTCTGCGGCATGCCGCGTTTATTCTTCCAGGCCATAATTATTTCAAAAGCTGAATCTGAGCGATTTCGGCGCCATCACCCTTGCGCGTACCAAGCTTGATGATGCGGGTGTATCCGCCGGCGCGCTTGGCATAACGCGGACCGAGTTCTTCCAAAACCTTGTTGACGGCCGATTCGGACATCAAAACGGAGTTGAGCTGACGGCGGCTCGTCAATGACTTGGTCTTTCCCTTGGTGATCAATTGCTCCACGAACGGGCGCACAAACTTGGCCTTGGCCAAGGTCGTGTTGCAGTGCTCGTAGAGGATAACGGAAGTCGCCAAACCGCGCAGGAGCGCCTTGCGGGACGTCGAGCTTCGATCCAGGGTTTTTCCTTCGCGGCGGTGTTTCATAAGACCGAGATTTAAGCGTTTTCTTCGCTATAGGTCAAGTCCTTCAGGACACTGACATAATCCATAAGAATCGTAACGGCTTGGTTTACAGCATCGAGCGGGTCGAGTGTACCATCGGTTTCAACGCGCAAAACAAGCTTGTCGAAGTCCGTTTTCTCGCCAACACGAGCCATTTCTACCTTGTAGGAGACATTCAAAACCGGGCTGTAGAGAGCGTCGATAGCGATCGTTCCGAGCTCGGTCTTTTCCTTGGCGCGTTCCTCCGTGGAGCGGTAGCCGCGGCCAGGGGCTACGGTGATTTCCATTTCAATGCTGGCGGACGGATCCGTCAGTGTGGCGATCTGCAAATCGGTATTGATAATTTCCACCTGCGCATCTTTGACGATGTCGGCGGCGGTCACGGTTTTCTCTCCCTTGGCCGAGAGCATGAGCTTGATCGGCTCGTCGGAGTGGAGCTTCACGCGCAAGTTCTTGAGCGCCAAAATGATTTCCAAAACGTCTTCTTTGACATTCGGGATGGTCGAGAATTCATGCTCGGCACCCTTGATGCGGACGGCCGTCACAGCGGCGCCAGGGAGAGACGACAAGAGAACACGGCGCATGGCATTACCAAGCGTCGTGCCATAACCGTGAGCACACGGTTCCACGGTGAGCACGCCCTCGCTCGGGCGTTCGCCACGCGTGATCTTGATCTTGCTTGGGAGAAGGATGGATTCCATACGGAAAAAAGAAAGGAGCGAATTAGCGAGAGTAGAATTCGACGATCATCTTGGCGTCGAAAGGCTGGGCAAGCTCGGCACCGGTCGGACGTCCGGTCACCTTGGCGGAAAGCGTCTTGGCATCAATGGCCAACCAGGACAGATTTTCTTTCTTGGAAA
>CAZYKJ010000049.1:4070-6001 GCA_964648065.1 uncultured Gammaproteobacteria bacterium | reverse complement strand
AATTTAGAACTAGAACTTTCAAACATATGGCTATCGACGCAAAGATGGTCCTCGAACTCCGCAATCGAACGTCTGCCGGTATGGTCGACTGTAAGAATGCTTTGGAGGAAGCAGGAGGGGACATGGATAAGGCCATCGAGATTCTCAAAAAGAAGGGCGCGATCAAGGCCGCCAAAAAGGCCGCCGAGCGCGTGGCTTCCGAAGGTATTCTCGCTACCTATCTCCATCACAACAAAAAGTTGGCCGCCATCGTCGAGTTGTCCTGCGAAACCGACTTCGTTGCCCGCAATGAAGCCTTCGTCCAGCTCGCCAATGATCTTGCTCTGCAGGTTGCCGCCTCAGATCCGATGTTCGTAAGCCCGGAAACGATTCCGGCCGAAGCCGTCGAGACCAAGCGCCAGGAATTCCTCGCTGAGATGGCCTCCGACAACAAGCCGGAAGAGATGAAGGCAAAGATCGTCGAAGGCAAGTTGAACAAATGGTACTCCGACGTTTGTCTTACCAAGCAAAGTTTCATCAAGGATGAAGAAAAGACCATCGAAGGTCTGATCACCGCGCTTTCCGGAACGATCGGCGAAAAAATCGTCGTCACTCGTTTCCAGCGCATGCAGATGGCCGCTCACGCGACCAACGCCTGCTAAGAAAAAAGAAAAAAACACCTCACAGGGTGTTTTTTCTTTTGGTGTTATAATGTCCGCATTATGACTCGCATCGCCATCAACGGATTCGGACGCATCGGCCGAAATGTTTTGAAAGCCGGTTTCGACAAGCCCGGTTTCGAGGTTGTAGCGATCAATGATTTGACCGACACCAAGACGCTCGCGCATTTACTCAAGCACGATTCCTCGTATCGCACGTGGGACCGCACCGTTTCTTCCGACGCCAAGTCGCTCAAAATCGGCGGACATTCGATTGCCGTCTTCGCGGAAAAAGATCCGGCCATGCTGCCGTGGAAAAAAATGAATGTCGACATCGTTCTTGAATGTACGGGACGCTACACGGATCTTGAAGGCGCATCGAAGCATCTCGCGGCAGGCGCGCAGCGCGTCATCATCAGCGCTCCGGCCAAAGGGGGAGATGTTCCGACGCATGTTATTGGTGTGAACGAAAAAGGAGCAGGCGCAAAAGCCAAGGTCATCAACAATGCGAGCTGTACGACAAACTGCGTCGCTCCTGTAGCCGCCGTTCTTCATGAAGTGTTCGGCGTCAAAAAAGCGATGATGACAACCATTCACGCCTACACCGCCGATCAAAACTTACAGGATGGTCCGCACAAAGACTTGCGACGCGCTCGTGCCGCCGCCGCCAATATCGTTCCGACAACAACGGGAGCAGCTATCGCTGCAACCGAGGTCATTCCCGAGCTCAAAGGCTTGTTCGATGGCTTGTCGATCCGCGTTCCGGTTCCGGTCGTCTCACTTTCCGACTTCACCTTTGTGCTCAAAAAGAAAGTCACGATCGAACAAGTCAACGAAGCGCTCAAAAAAGCTTCCAAGAACGCGCGTTGGAAGGGAGTTCTTGAAGTGACGAATGAAGAGCTTGTCTCTTCCGACTTCATTGGCAATTCCGCATCCTGTATCGTCGACCTTCCGCTTACGAAGGTTGTAGGCGGCGACATGGTTAAAGTGATTGCTTGGTATGACAATGAATGGGGCTACTCGCATCGTCTGGCCGAGATGGCGATTCTTGTTGGTAAAGGCCTTAAATAATCCATGAAGCTCGCTCTCCGATCCCTTCCGCCCAAACATCAAATCAAAGGCATCCCGATTTTGGTCCGGGTTGATTGGAATGTCCCGCCATCCGCCACGCAGGGATTGGAAAGTTCGCTCAAGCTCGAGAGAACTGTCTCTTTTATCAAGGCGCTGTCCAAACGCGGGGCGATCGTGATCTTGCTCACGCATCTTGGTCGTCCGAAACGAAAAAATCGTCTC
>CAZYKJ010000049.1:2813-3971 GCA_964648065.1 uncultured Gammaproteobacteria bacterium | reverse complement strand
AACGCGACCGCTTGCTCGACGGATGAAGCGTTACGGTCTCGACATCGCTTTTCATTCTGAATCCGTTTCCAAGCCGGCTGAACTAAAAAAATTAAGCGATCGATTGAGTAATGCCAAGCAAGGCTCCGTCCATCTTCTCGAAAATGTCCGCTTCGAAGCAGGCGAAGAAAAGAATGACAAGAAACTCGCCAAAGCTTGGGCCTCGCTCGGCTACTTTTTCGTAAACGACGCCTTCGCTTCCTGTCATCGTGCTCACGCATCTGTCGTCGGCATCGCCAAGATTCTCCCATCCTACGCCGGACCGAGTTTGATCGAAGAAGTTTCGCATCTCGTTCATCTCATCGATAAACCGGCAAAGCCATTCGTCGCCGTGATCGGCGGTAAAAAACTTTCGACGAAACTTCCCGTGATTCATGAGCTCTTGAAATCCTGCGACAAAGTCCTGATCGGCGGTGCCATGGCCACGCCTTTCCTCGCCGCACAAAAACGTGAGATCGGAAAATCCTACATGGAAAAAGAATCGCTGCTCGATGCCAAGCGCTTGCTCAAGCATAAGGAAATCGTCTTGCCCGTCGACGCGGTTGTTACGGAAAAGATGACGCAACATCCATCGCTCAAACGCGTCTCCGTCGACGGCGTCGGTCGCAAAGACATCATCGTCGACATCGGACCAAAGACATTGATCGATTGGGCCGTCATTTTGAAGAGTGCGAAAACGATTTTGTGGAATGGTCCTGTCGGTTGGAATGAGAATCATGCTTGCGGCGCCGGTTCGCGATTTGTCGCACGCGTCATCGCAAGTCGCGCCAAAGGAAAAACATACGGAGTAGCCGGAGGAGGGGACACGTTGCCTGTCATCGCCGAAAGCAAAACCACATCATACTTTGATTTTGTCTCAACGGGTGGTGGTGCGATGCTTGAGTTCATCGCAACACGTGGAAAGTTGCCGGGAATTCTCGCCTTAATGAAGTAGGGTTTTTCTGTTATAGTGGAGCATAACTTATTATGCCTCCATCTCCCTCTATGCCAACAGAAATGAAAGACCGCGGTATGCTCTCCGGAGCATGGACCGCTGTTGCTATTATCCTCATCGTCTTCCTCGGCGTTCAATCTTACAAGGTTGTAAAGGAAACGGCTGAAGTTGGCCATGAGCCCGTC
>CAZYKJ010000049.1:0-2803 GCA_964648065.1 uncultured Gammaproteobacteria bacterium | reverse complement strand
GAAGTCAATCTCGGTCTCTACTCCGAAGGAAAAGATGTTCCAAAGACACAGCAAGACAACACAACCAAAGTGAATGCGATTATCGCCGCAATGAAAGCGCTCGGTATCGCCGAGGCTGATCTTCAAACCAGCGGTTACTCGATTTCACCACGCTTTGACTACACCGACGGTAAGCAGACGATTATCGGTTACGCTGTCTCGCAAAATCTCGCCGTAAAAGTTCGCGACTTGTCGCAAGTCGGAACCGTCCTCGCCAAAGCAGGGGAGCTCGGATCGAATCAAGTGAATGGCGTAAGCTTCACGATCGATGATCCGACCATGATTCAAACCGATGCCCGCAAGAAGGCGATTGCCGATGCACAAAAGAAAGCCCAAGAACTTGCCGACACGCTCGGCGTCACGCTTGTCCGCGTCGTTTCCTTTAGCGAGAACGTCCCAAGTGCTCCGGTCCCGATGATGTACCGCGACATGGTTTCCGCCGTTCCGAGTCCGGCAAATGTCGCCCCGGATATCCAAACCGGTGAACTCGATGTGACTTCCAATGTGAGCGTGACGTACGAGATTCGATAGTTCATTGGCGAGGCAATACAACTATGTTCGGAAATACAAAAATAAAATCCATCCATGCGAGGGAAGTGTTGGACTCGCGCGGCAATCCCACGGTGGCTTGCCGCGTGACTTTGTCGTCGGGTGCAACGGCTGAAGCGAAGGTCCCGTCCGGTGCTTCGACGGGCTCGCATGAAGCGCTCGAATTGCGCGATGGCGGCAAGCGTTATGGCGGCAAAGGCGTACTCAAAGCCGTCGACAACGTCAATAAAAAGATCGCCAAAGTGCTGATCGGTCTTGATGCGACCAAGCAGCGCGAGCTCGATGACATTATGATCAAGCTCGATGGCACGAAAAACAAAGGCAAGCTCGGCGCCAATGCTATCCTGTCCGTCTCTCTCGCTCTCGCTGAAGCCGTTGCTATCCATCGCCGCGAACCGCTTTGGAAATCCCTTCGCCGCACTTACAACTTTGGCCGCGAACCGCGCCTTCCGATTCCGACGATGAATGTCTTGAACGGGGGAGCGCATGCCGACTGGTCGCTCGACGTCCAAGAATGCATGCTTGTTCCAAAGCAGCGCCGCTTTACTGATCGTCTGCGTGCCGGTGCAGAAACCTTCCACGCTTTGTCCAAAATCTTAAAACAAGAAGGCTTCGCCACGACGGTTGGTGACGAGGGTGGCTTTGCACCCAAACTCAAAACCGTAGAAAATGCTTTCGATGTTCTGATTCGCGCCATCAAACTCGCCGGGTACAAACCTGGCCGCGACATCGCGCTCGCAACCGACGTCGCCAGCTCGGAATTTTATGATGCGAAGAAAAAAATCTACAGTTTCCGCACCGAAGGCAAAGAATATTCGGCTGATGAATTATTGGAACGCTACCAACATTGGCAGTCTGTTTATCCAATCGAATCCATCGAGGATCCGTTCGCCGAAGACGATTGGGCCGCATGGACAAAAGGTGTCGCCGCACTCAAGAAAAAGAGTGTTATTGTCGGCGACGACTTCTTCGTAACCAATGTCCAGCGTCTCGAAAGAGGAATCAAAGAAAAAGCCGCAACGGCCATTCTCATCAAAGTAAATCAAATCGGCACCTTGTCCGAATCCGTCGACGCCATCAACATGGCGCATCATCACGGCTTCAAGACTTCGGTTTCGCATCGCTCAGGAGAAACCGCCGACACCTTTATCGCTGATCTCGCTGTTGCGTGTGGTTCTGAATACATTAAAACAGGTTCTCTCTCTCGTTCGGAACGTGTTGAAAAATACAATCGTCTTTTGGAGATCGAGATGGAATTAAAATAAATTCGTTCCCAAATCAAGGTGGATTCCGTGTAACAAAAAATCTCCGAGGACCTCTTGCGCGAAGCGCAATCCGCAGGAGATTTTTTGTTATACGGAAGACGCTACGACCGACTTTTTATTTCTTTTTCTATTTCCGCAACCTGTTTCTCATCGATCTGTTTCAATAATTCAATCGCCGTCGTCCGATGTTCATGCGCGATCTGCTTCAATTCCGCCTGAAACTGCTTATAAGCCGCCGCAATCTTTTGTTGTTCGTCCGGCGTGATAGGGGAATCCATAGTTTTGACTACAGTATACGCCTGATGTACTCTGTAACAAATGGGACCGGCTAAACGAAGCCCCCAGACCAAGACCCTTCCGACAAAAGCGGAAGGCGGTACCAAACGCGCTCTTCCGCGCGTTTTATGTATCGTCGGGCCGACTTCTTCCGGTAAAACCATGCTCGGAATTAGGCTAGCCAAACGCTTTAAAGGAGAAATCATCAATGCGGACGCCCGTCAGGTGTATCGCGAGTTCAATCTTGGAACGGGCAAGCCGATTGGCGGCAAACGCACAGCCAAAGGCGGGCGTAGCATGTATCTCTTCGAGGGTATTCCGCATTACTTGATGGATTATCTTCCTCCGTCCGAAACCCTCACCGTTGCCGAGTGGCAAGAAAAAGCACTCACGGCCGTCAAAGGAATTCGCAAACGCAACAAACTGCCCGTCGTCGTCGGCGGCACCGGCCTGTACATTCAAGCACTCGTCGACAACTACGTGATCCCTTCTGTTCCGCCGCAAGAAACATTTCGCAAAGCCATGGAGGGCAAGCCGCTCGAGGAACTCGTCAAACATCTCATCCGCATCGATCCTGGCGCAGAAACAAAAGTGGATCTTAAAAATCCTCGACGCGTTCTGCGCGCTATCGAAGTCACAACCTTCACCGGCAAACCATTCACTTCGCAAAAGAT
>CAZYKJ010000048.1:0-6093 GCA_964648065.1 uncultured Gammaproteobacteria bacterium | reverse complement strand
CTTGCTTGCTTCAATCTGCTGTTCCGTATTATCAAGATTATTCTTCAAAGAATTCACCTGATCCTTCAACGACGAAATCTCCTGATCCGAACCCGACGCATTCGTATCCTGATTCTTCAACGTCCTCACATCCACATTCCCAAAAATCGCCGTCACCAGCGCCACATTCGCCATGACGAGCAGCCAGAACATCAACCAATCACGCGACGGCCAGCGCTTAACGATCGTTACTTTCTTCGTCGTAGCAGTTTTTGTTTTTATTTTTGCCATACTATTACCGACAAGATAACACAAAACCTGCCTTTCGGCAGGTTTTTTGAAAAATATTTTACTGCTGAGCAACAACCGTAGCCGAATTGTAGGGGATGTTCAGCATCGGCTGTATGGCTGATGTGAACGTGGCAACAATCATGATCATGGTGCAAAGCACTAAGGACCAAAACACAATCCACTGCGGAAGCGAGATGTTGTTACCAATAGACGCTTTCTTCAAGGGACGTTTTGTTTTTGCTGGCATAAGACGTGATAAGTATATCACATCTTACGGCAAATCGACTTGCCACAACTTGTTTCCGTCAACGATATACAATTTTTTTGCCTTGTCGTCGCCTGACACCGCGGTCGGGCCCGTCCATGCATCCGCTTTGATCTGCGCGACTAATCTTCCATCCTTGCGATACACGATAACCCGTTTATTCGTTGGATCCGCGACGACGAGTCGGTCCGTATCGGAAGATGTCCAAATGCTTGAGATGCTTTGCAAAGGCGGATCAACCACAACCGGAGCCCAGCTCTCTTCAGCGCCGGACAAGTAACGTTTTAATCCGCCATTTTTCCATGCGACATAGACTTCCGAGTCAATTGCAAGACCGACGGCGTCAGCTAATGGTGCTGAGTTCTGCTTCAAGTACGCCGACTCTTGTCCGATGCCGCCGCTTATCGGCGTATAACGCCACACCATATTGCCGACAGGATCCAAAACATAGAAACGCTTGCCATAGAGCACGAGTGCTTGTGTGCTCGAAGCCTTGCTGGACCATGTTACCGAGGTCGTCGTTCCATTTGCCGGATTAAAGGAAAGCATTTTTCCATTTTCCGTCATTAAATAGACGGCGCTTGTACCGTTATACGCAGACACGATGCGAGCCGTACCTTCCGGCAGGGGATACCGCTTGCTTTCTTTTGTCGTCGCATTCACTTCAACGAGCGAGTTACCTGCTGCATCCGCCAAGTAAATCGAACCGTCACGAACCGCCGGTGCGCTAAAGGTTCCATCAGCCGCGCCAAGAGTCGCCGTGACCAATTCCGTGGGCGTGACCTTTACCTCACGCTTCAACTTCACTGCCAAATCGTTCAAATCTTTCGCCAACCCATCCTTTGCTGCCTTGCGCTCCGGCGTCTTCTCATCCAAGCCATTCAATTCCTGCGTCGCCAAACGGATCAATTCGCGCGTCTGATCTTCATTTCCATACACGAGATCGCTTTCGGCGCGTGTCTTTTTATCCGTCGCATCATCAAAAACCGTATTCCAGAGCTGTTGTTCCGCCTTGAACTTCTGTCTCGACCAGAACCAGCCACCACCGCCGCCCAGAATGAGTAAGATAGCGATTCCAGCAAGCCAGGTGCGGCGTCTATCCGTACTCATGACATTCCCATGACCCGCACTCATACCTCGCATGCTGGCGAGTGTTACCGGATTTTTACCTCCCGTTGCTTTGGCAAAGGGAGTCTTCGTTTTCTTTTTCGTAAAGTCCTTCGCACGTGCAAACAAGCTCACGAGCGAGAGCGCCGGCGGAGAGATAGAAGGCGCCAAAATTTCTTCGGTTTTCTTTTCTTCCGAGTGCATCTTCTCAATCGACGCCGTACTTTTTGTGTCTGAAACCGGTACAGCCTCCGCAACACGTGACGAGCCGGCAACTTGCGAGATGACAACAGCCGCGAAATCGTCCGGAATATTCCGCTTCTCAAGATCTTGTCTGATTTCGAGCGCAGCTGTCACCGGAGGTAATGTCTTCAAGCGTGCGGCAATCCCGAGCTCGCCTCGCAAACGTTCAAAGTTATTCGTTCCCACAAACAGCACATCGCCCGGGCGCAGATCGCCGCACAAAATCGAAGCAAACGGTTTTCGCGGATCAACGTCATTTGGCATGTCGAGCGAGCCAAGCAAATCAAAGCTCCGGAACGTCCCATCGGCTTGTTTCTGTAAAAACACATTCGACAATTGTCCGACACCGGCAACACAGACGCGTCCTTCCATCACTTCCAAAATAAACAGGTTCACGCGATGCCATCCAAGTTCGCTCGGTTCGCGCTCCACAAAATCCGCCACGGCCTCGTTCAGGCGCTCGACCATCTTTTCGAATCGGGCCATCGGATCAATACCTGTTCCGGATAAAAGAGTACGGGTCTGCTCCGCTGCCGCATTCAACGCATCAAGCAGTTGTTCATAAGCATAGATCGTCGAACTAATGTCCGCGATCATGAGTAATGAAGGGCCCTTTCGACCCCCATGTTCGGAGTCATAGCGGAATAAACCGACGATCCGCTCGTCAGCGGCCGCTTGGCTTACTTCAATCTCGGCAATTCGTAGCGGATGTTCCATAGAATTGGGCCGGAAATCCGGGTGATCTAGTCGAGTATACGGGTCTGCGCCCTGCATCGTCCAGCCTGGTTCATGGGCTCTTTAGGT
Organism: uncultured Gammaproteobacteria bacterium; assembly: GCA_964648065.1. Taxonomy (GTDB): domain Bacteria; phylum Patescibacteriota; class Patescibacteriia; order 2-12-FULL-60-25; family 2-12-FULL-60-25; genus CAIXDN01. The sequence continues at coordinate 3,404 of CAZYKJ010000048.1, read as the reverse complement.
GCTTGTCAAGCGCCGACCAGTCGGGCATGCTGAAGTGGCGTTTATGCTTGAACACCTATTTGGATCACGCACTCGTGTCAAACTTCTGAGCCTCTTCCTGCGGCATCAGGATGAGCCGCTTTTTGTCCGTGAAATTACTCGACGCGTCGGTACGCAAATCAATGCCGTACGCCGAGAAATTTCCAACCTGACAAAGCTCGGTTTGATTATCGAGGTTATCGAAGGAGCGGACGAAAAAGGCAAGCGCCAAGCAGGGCTCAAAAAGAAATATTATAAGATTAATCCGAATTTCAAACTCCTCCCGGAAATTCAAGCCTTGATCATGCGGGCTCAAGTCTTGCTTGAAGGCCGTCTCGATCAAGAAATTCTCAAGCTCGGCGATGTCCGATATCTCGCATTCCTCGGCGTCTTCCTTGGTCGCTCGCATGGACCGGTTGATCTGTTTATCGTGGGAACAGTCGACGCTCCGCGCTTGAAGACCCTCGTCGCAACCGCCGAGAAAAGTCTCGGCTATGAAATCAATTTTTCCGTCATGTCACCGGATGAGTTCCGCTATCGCAAAGATATGACGGACAAATTCTTGTACGCGATTCTCGAATCCCCAAAAAATGTGGTCATTGACCGACTGAACGAGCGCGACCACACCGCCTAACGCCGTTGTTTATCTATGTCTTGGCTCTTTATCGATACGCATGCGCCCGGCGAAGCCCGTTTCGCCTTCCTCGAAGCCGGAAAAGCTCCAGCGGTAACTTCTGTTCCGGGACGCACGGTCAATGTACTGCCGTCTTTGTCGAAAAAACTCGCGAAGCACAAAGTACAGGGGATTTGCGTCGTAGCCGGACCCGGCTCATTCTCTTCGGTGCGTGCCGGAGTGCTTGAAGCGAACCTGATGGCCCGTCTCTTAAAGCTTCCGCTCGTCGGGATCACCGTCGACGAAGCCGCAGATCTCGAACGGTTGTCCTTGAAGCTTTGTTCCAAGGAGACGCCGCCGCTCCGCTCCGATTACGTAGCTCCTCTCTACGATAAAGAGCCGAATATTACGATTCCCAAACAACCCGCATGAGCCCGCGCACTCGCCGACGCGCACTCGAAATCCTACCGGGCGCGCTTGTCTGGATCACGCTTATCCTTTCCGTGACCCTGTCCTTCGTGAAACCGTTATGGATGGTGTATTTTATTATTATTTTCGACACGTACTGGTTGCTGCGCATTCTCTATTTTATTCCGTTTTTGCTGACATCCTGGTGGGCCTATCGCCGAGCGCTTAAACGCGACTGGCAGCGTGATGCTGCCAAGCTACCTGGTTACGAAGCGATTCATCATTTGGTATTCCTTCCGACATACAAGGAGGCCAAATCCGTTGTGCGCGACACGCTGCATTCACTCGAGCGATGTTCCTATCCGGCGGAGCGTATTCACGTTGTGTTAGCCGGCGAAGGGCGCGATGCCGAGAATTTTCAAACGATCGTCGAGGAACTCAAGCCGATGTTCGAATCCAAATTCGCGAGTTTTCACGCCACCGTACATCCCGTTGGCTTGGAGCAGGAGATTCCGGGCAAGGGCTCCAACCTCAACTGGTCCGCGCGTCAAATCGTGCCGGGCTTGGTTGCTGCCGGACTGGATCCAGACAAGACCATTGTCTCCTCCTTTGACGTAGATACGATCGTTCATCCGCACTATTTCTCCTGCCTTACCTGGCATTTTTTGACCGTGCCCGAACCGACGCGCTCTTCGTATCAGCCGGTTGCTCTCTACAATAATAATCTTTGGGAGTCTCCGGCTGCTGTTCGTGTCGCGATGTTCGGCACAACCTTCTGGCTGATGACCGAGCTTGCCCGTCCGGAGGGGATGATGACGTTTTCCTCGCATTCCATGTCGCTTCGTATGCTGATGGATGTCGGTTATTGGCAAAAAGACATCGTGTCCGAGGATTCCCGCATCTTTTTGCAGGGGCTCGTCAAATATCATGGGCGTTATCGCGTAACGCCTATCCATCTTCCTGTTTCGATGGATACCGTTATGACGGGAAAGTATGTTCCGGCCTTGCTCGCTCTCTATAAACAGTTGCGTCGCTGGGCTTGGGGTGTCGAAAATTTCCCCTTCATGGTCGAGGCGTTTATGCGTGACAAAGAAATGCCTCTCATGACCAAACTCACCTGGATTTTTAAACAGTTGGAAGGAATGTATACATGGGCTACGGCGCCGTTTCTGATTTTTGTTCTTGGATATTTACCGTTCTGGGTCGCCCCTAACCAATTCCGTTCTTTTGCCGTTTTTCAAAACACGCCCTTCACGCTCGAATGGCTCATGCGTCTCTCTATGGTCGGCATGTTTGTCTCCGCAGGCCTCGCGCTTACGTTATTGCCGCCGCGTCCAAAGCATTACTCGCGTCCCTATGCTGCCGCCATCATCACCTTGCAATGGTTGCTCCTGCCTTTTACCTTCGTGATTTTTGGAGCGTTCCCGGCTATTGATGCGCAAACGCGTTTAATGATCGGCAAGCCCCTCGGTTTCAACGTCACAAAAAAGCGCACGACTTCCTGATATGCATCGCGTCTCCATTCATGTCGCTTCTAGCGATTTAGAAACGCGATTACCTGCGTTGCTGGATAGTCTTGCGAATCAAACGATGCAGGACTGGCAAGCCGTTGTTGTCGATAATAGCGGTAAGCGTTCGCCAATGCTTCCGCCTCCGGTTTACGTGCTGCGCAATCCGCGTCCGCAATCGTTCGCGCGCTCCATGTCCCAAGCGATCGAGCTTGCCTCCGATGCCGAATTCATCATGATCTGTCGAAGCGATCTCATCTTCGCGCCGAACATGCTCGAGATCTTGTTACGCGAGTTCCAAGAAGATCCGTCTCTCGTTTTTGCTTGGCCAACGCTGGCAAAAGCCTCCCATGATCCGGATTCGACGGAAGGCGAACTACTCCTTGGAGATGATCGCGTTCTCCCGAAGCGTCCAGATGATCTTTCTGCTGCTTGTGTGATGATACGCACCCAAGACATTGGCGCGCTGCGGCCTGATCCGCGCAAAAGCGATGACATGGTGATGCGCGATTTGATCTGGAAGCTTACTCAAACAGGCGCCAAGGGTCGCCAAATCGACGAAGCAATCGCATGGCTGCAGCCTGGCGCCACCCTTGCCAACCCCTCTTTTTTCCGGTATCTCTCGTGGGTATGGACGCGCCGACCAAACCGCTCGTAACCTTTGTTACGGTCAACTACAAGACGCCGCATTTGATCCGTCATTTGTTGGACGGTATTGAGCGTGCGTCTTTTTCATTTCCTTTTGAATATTTTCTCGTTGACAATGCTTCAGGCGACGGAACGCCGGACATGGTTCGTCAGCGTTATCCGTGGGTGAGTGTGATCGAGAATCCACGAAATTCGGGTTACGGTTCGGG
>CAZYKJ010000047.1:0-6175 GCA_964648065.1 uncultured Gammaproteobacteria bacterium | reverse complement strand
TGCGGAGATTCTGTTTCATCTTGTTCGACAAGGTCGCCGTATTGTCGAGATTCCGGCGCCGCTTACGATGCGTATTCATGGCGAGAGCAAGCTGGATTATCGCAAAGAGATTCGTCGGCATATGCGTTTGATCGGTCGAATGTTGGCTTGGCGCATGCGACGCGAGGGGATTGTCAAAAAGGAAGATCAGGGATAGGATCCGAGCACATGAAAACGGTGTTTTTGGTGGCGGGCGCAAGACCAAATTTCATCAAGATTGCGCCTCTTTATGAGGCTTTGCGCAATCACGATATTGGCGTTGTTTTGGTGCATACGGGTCAGCACTATGATGCCAATATGTCCGACGTCTTTTTTAAGGAATTGGGCATTCCGGATCCGGATGTGCATTTGGGAGTTGGAGCCGGAGATCGCATCGCACAATCGCAGAAAATTACGGCTGCGTTGATTCCGTTGCTGCAAACGCAAAAGCCGAATGCGATTATCGTTGTCGGTGATGTGACGTCGAGCGCAGCCGGTGCCATGGCCGGAGTTGCGGCGAATATTCCGGTCGTGCATGTCGAGGCGGGATTGCGTTCGCATAATTGGAGAATGCCGGAAGAATTGAATCGCATGATTGCGGATCATTATTCGGATTATTTGTTTGTGTCGGATGATGCAGGGCTTACGCATTTGGAAGATGAGCGTATTCCGAAAGAGCGCATCCATTATGTCGGCAACATCATGATTGATTCGCTGCGCAAGTCGGAGCCGATGGCGGAGTCATCGACGATTCTTGAACAGCATTCGTTGACGCCGAAATCGTATGGCGTTTTGACCTTGCATCGTCCAGAAACCGTAGACAATCCGGAGACACTTCGTATTGTTTGGGAATCGCTCAAGAAAATTTCGGAAACATTGCCGCTGATTTTCCCGGTACATCCGCGCACGAAGTCTCGTATGTTGGAATTAGCTGGTGAGAATTCGCATATCAAGATTGTGGATCCGATTGGATATATGGATATGATCAAGCTCGTGAAAAATTCGAAGCTTGTGTTGACGGATTCCGGTGGACTGCAAGAAGAAACGACAGCGATGTCGATACCGTGTATTACGTTGCGTGATGAGACGGAGCGACCTTCGACGGTAACGTACGGAACTTCCGTTGTCGTCGGTCGTGATCCGGAAAAGATTCTCGCGGCTTTTGAGCAAGCCATGACTGGCGAGTGGAAGAATGGCGGATTGCCGCCGATGTGGGATGGGAAGACGGCGGAACGTATTGCGGAGATTTTGGAGAAGCTTTTGTAAACTATGGCAACGCGTTTGCTGTTCATCACGCCAAAGATCAATGATAAGGACGATGATGTTGCGTTTGCGGCATTATGGGCCAAGGCTTTTGCCGATGCCGGTTTTGAGGTGACGGTCATTTGTGGAGAGAAAGGCGAGACAAGTTTGCCGAATGTCTATTCGTTGGATCATAAGCCTGGTGATCGCATCAAATCGTTGCTGCGTTTTTGGAAATTGATTCTGACGCTCAAGTATGACCGCGTGTTCGTGCACATGAATACGCGTTGGCTTGCGGCTGGAGCGCCGTATTGGAAACTGCGTGGTATTCCGACCTATCTTTGGTTCACGCATTACACGCGAACAACGACGATGAAGATTGGAGAGAAAGCTGTTACGCGTTTTTTTTGCGCGACGAAAGAATCACTGCCGCACTATGATGGCGATTCGCGAAAGATTGTGACGGGGCATGGAATCGACACGGATTATTGGAGTGTGCCGGAAGTTCCGAATTCGGAGCGGGAATCGGCGAAGAACCTTTTAGCTGTGCATCGCATTTCGCGATCGAAGCGTTTGGACATTGTGTTGCGTGCATTAGCCTTGCTTCCGTCTGAATATACACTGACGCATTATGGCCGTCCTTTGGATCCTACGGCGGATAATAATTATCAAGGTGAGATCGAGTCTCTTGTGAAAGAACTTGGACTCACGCAGCGGGTGAAATTCATGGGCTCGGTGCCGATGCCCTCTTTGCGTGCAATTTATCCGCGTTATCGTGTATTTGTGAACTTGGTGCCGAAGACGATCGACAAGTCTGCGCTTGAAGCGATGTATTGCGGTTTGACACCGGTGATTATTCGCGGCCATGCGGAAGCGATTGGTTATCCGGATTTCCCGAGTGATGAAACGCCGGAGGCCATTGCGGAATTTATCAAGAATATGCGCATGCATACGCGCGAGGATTTGCGTGCGATTGTTGAGAAGGGTCACAGTATGAAGTCGCTCATTGCCAAGATGTCGTCGTTTATCATGCCGGGGAATTAATATGTGCGGCATCAATGGTTTTACATGGCGCGATCCGGGATTGCTTCGACGCATGCATGCGGCAACGCGGCATCGCGGTCCGGATGATGAAGGGCTTTGGGAAACCGAGCAGGTTTCGTTTGCGCATAATCGTTTGTCGATCATCGATCTTTCGACGAATGGACGACAGCCGATGTCGAGTGCGGATGGTCGTTTTACGATCGTCTTTAACGGCGAGATTTATAATTATCGCGAGTTAAAGCTAGAGATTCCGCAGTACACGTTCCGTACGGAGACCGACACGGAAGTTATTTTGGCTGCGTGGGAAACGTGGGGAGAAGCTTGTTTGGATAAATTGAATGGCATTTTCGCATTCGCGATTTGGGATCGCGATGAGCATTCGCTTCGATTGGTGCGCGATCATATTGGCGTGAAGCCGATGTATTATTTTTTTGATGGAACGCGTTTGGCTTTTTCGTCGGAGATGAAAGGTTTGCTCGAACTTCTTCCGGAACGAAAGATTGATATTGAGTCCTTGAATGCGTATTTCCGTTTGTTGTATGTGCCGGGCGAGAAGACGATGGTGGAAGGTATTAAACGTTTGCTGCCGGGGCATGTCGCGACATTCCGTGATGAGAAGCTTGCGATCAAATCCTATTGGAAATTGAGCGAGGGTGAGCCGATTGCTTCATATGATGAGGCGGTTGAGGGCGTTCGTGAGCGTCTGAAGGCTTCGGTTGCGCGTCAGCTTGTTTCGGATCGTCCGGTGGGCGTGTTTTTGTCCGGAGGAATCGATTCGTCCGCGATTCTTGGTTTGGCGAGCGAAGCTGCGGCCGGACCGTTGAAAGCGTTTACGGTTTCGTATTCGTCGGATTTTCAGCAGGAAAAATATAATGCGGATGCGGAATTGGCTGCGCGGACAGCGAAGCATTTTAATGCGGAGCATCAGGTAATTCGTTTGGATGCGATGAAGGCAGGAGAATTGCTTGAAGAAGTTGCGTATCAAATGGATGAACCGGTTGCAAATCATATTCAGACTTCGGCGTATTTGCTCGCGCAGTTCGCGAAGCCGGAAATTACCGTCGCACTTGGTGGTGATGGGGGAGATGAGTTGTTCGGCGGTTATTCGCGCTATTGGTATGCGTCGATGATCGATCGTGCACATAAATTTCCTTTGCCGTGGAACCTCTTGGAGAATTTGCCGAAAGAATCTTGGAAAAAGTTGGCAAAGAAATCCGGTCTCGAACGCCATTTGTCTTTTGTTGCGCAGAAAGAAATGGATGTTGCGAGTATTTTGCTTGATAAAGTGAACAGTGAGCTCATGGTTCGAAATGCTCTGGCACCGTTCTTCGCGGAGACTTGGAAAGATAAAACAAATCAATTAATGGCCGCGGATATTCGAACGTGGCTACCTGATGAGTCGTTGATTCGAACAGATCGCATGACGATGACGCATGGATTGGAGCAGCGCGTACCTATTTTGGATCGCGAGCTTGTCGAGTACGCAATGCGTATTCCGTCGAAATTTAAACTTGGCGATCGCAAACAAGGAAAGCGTGTCTTGATCGATGCGATGAAACCGTGGATTGCTCCGCATCTTTTGATGGAGGAAAAGCGCGCGTGGAATTCGCCGATGGCCAAATGGATTCGTGGGCCTCTAGAGCCAAAGATTCGGGAGATTTTGTCGCCGGAATATGCGCCAGGCTCGGAAGCATTCTTGAACTTTGACGGAATACAGAAGTTATTAGACGGGCATATCTCGCTTGAAAAGTATGCGTTGGCACCGATTTGGGCGGCTGTGTCGTTTCAACTCTGGTATAAAAAGGTGTTTTCTGGTAAATAAAGCCCTGTGTTAGCGATTGTTTTAGGGACACGTCCCGAGATTATCAAGACGGCTCCGGTGGTGCTTGAAGCCCTACGGAGGGGTATTCCCGTGTCGATTATCCACACGGGTCAGCATTATGATGAGAAGCTGGATGCGGTGTTTTTCCGAGAGCTTGGTTTGCCGCAGCCGATTGTGAATTTGCATGTCGGTTCGATGTCGCCGGCAAAACAGGTTGGTGCGATGCTCATGGGATTGGATGAAGTTTTTTCGAATCTCAAACCAAACGTTGTGATGGTTCAGGGTGATACGAATTCAGTTTTGGCCGGAGCGATTGCTGCGCACAAAATGGGAATTCCGGTTGCGCATCTTGAAGCGGGATTGCGCAGCGATGATTGGGATATGCCGGAAGAGGCGAATCGCGTGCTTGCCGGTTTTGTCGCGGATATTCATTTTTCTCCGACCGAGGTTCAGCGCGGACGATTGAATGGCGAGACGATTACGGATAACGTTCATGTTGTTGGAAATACGGTTGTGGATGCGGCGATGTATTATCGCGAGATTGCAAAAAATAATGACATGAAGACGCGCGTTGGAATCACGACGCCGTATGCTTTGCTTACGATGCACCGTCCTTCGAATGTGGATGAACCGGAACGTTTGAAGAAGATGATCGATATGCTCTCTGCGTTTGCAGAAGCTCGCGGATGGAAAATTGTGTTTCCCGTTCACCCTCGAACAAAGGCTCGGCTTGTCGCATCGGGTTTGTGGGATTCTTTGAATGCGAATACGAATTTTATTTTGAGCGAGCCGGTTGGTTATCTCGACCTACTTGCTTTGCAGGCTTCGTCGGAATTGGTGCTGACGGATTCAGGCGGCATTCAAGAAGAGGCGAATATTCTGCAAATTCCTTGCGTGACTTTGCGTGGGAATACGGAGCGGCCGGAAACGGTTGATGCGGGTGGCAATGTTTTGTATGACGGTACCTCTGCGGTAGAGCTCGGACAGATTGCTGATGTTCTGTTGGCAAGACCTCGTGACTGGAGCTGTCCCTTTGGCGACGGGAAGACAGCGGTGCGCGTCCTTGATATCCTCGTACAGACGTATTTCTCCGTATGAAAATTCTTGTTGTAGGCGTTGGATATTGGGGACCGAATGTGGTTCGTAATTTGGTTGATTTCCCGGAAGTGGAATCGATCGGTATTTCGGATTTAGATCCGACAAAAGCCGCCAAGATGGTGGCAAAATTTCCGAAGACGCATGTGGCCAAGCCGGCGCCAGAAGCTTTTGCTGATGGATATGATGCAGCGATTATCGTAACGCCGGTTGATACCCATGCGTCACTTGCAGAAGCGGCATTGTCGAATGGTTTGCATGTGCTCGTTGAGAAACCGTTGACGCGTACGGTTGCAGAAGCCGAACGTTTGATTGCGAAAGCGAATGAAGTTGGAAAGCGTTTGATGGTAGGACATGTGTTTCATTACAAGTCGGAAGTTCGCGCGCTCGTCGATCTCGTGAAGTCGGGTGAGCTTGGAAATGTAAAATATCTCGACTCGGTGCGCGTGAATCTTGGATTGTTTCGCTCGGACGTCAATGTGCTTTGGGATTTGGCACCACATGATTTGACGATTTTTGAGGCGGTACTTGGTAAGCAGCCATTGCGTGTATCTGCTATCGGAGCGAAACATGTTTTGCATCCGACATCACCACAGGAAACCATGGTGTACATGACGCTGGATTATGGCGATGGTGTTCTTGGCCATGTGCATGTGAATTGGTTCTCACCGTTGAAGCAGCGCTTGATGGTGATTGGTGGCGACAAGAAAATGGCGGTGTATGACGATATCAATACGGGTGAACCGATTCGCGTTTATGATCGTGGTACCTATGATGCAGTTTCGGATAGTCCGGTCTATCCGGCTTTGCGCACGGGAGACATTCAGATTCCGCATATCAAACAGGAGGAACCGTTGAAAGTTCAGCTACGAGAATTTTTTGCATCGATCAAAGAAGGACGCAATCCGCAGACGGATGGAGAGGCTGGTTTGCGTGTTGTTCGCGTCTTGGAAG
>CAZYKJ010000046.1:3613-6256 GCA_964648065.1 uncultured Gammaproteobacteria bacterium | reverse complement strand
AGAGCACTGCCTTTGCAAGGCAGGGGTCGTCGGTTCAAATCCGACACGGTCCACCCTCGAGACAGAGCAGGCCTAAGGCTTGCTCTTTTTCGTTATATATGCTTCACTCCCGACGGAGGTTTCATCATGTCAGACCGTTCCAATCGCGCCTTCGAGATCCTCAATTACCTGACCGGCTACTACGACGTCGTGGCTCGTGACAAGGAGCGCGGCTACATCTCCTTCAGCTTCTGGCTCGCCAAACCGATGGGCAATGCCCAGGTTTCGACCGAAGGTCTGCGCTTTCAAGCGCGTTTGGGGGACAAGGCGCGCGATCTCTTCCCGGTGCGTTTCGACGTCTCCGGCGACCGCCTCGGCCTGCGCCTCAAGCTCGATGCCCTGCCCAAGAATTGGGTCGGTGACTGCGAGATCTCCTTCGGAAGGAGCTATCGCTGCTTCCCGTTCAAGGGGATTTCCGACATTTCCGCATCCTTCCTGCCGCGTCGGGCAAGCGACCGTCCGCAGCCTCAGTTGGAGGCGAGTCTGTGAAGCGAGGAGTGTTCGCGAGAAGTTGTACGCCCTTTCGGCCGAGCTCATTCCACAAGCTCAAGATCGAACATGCGAGGGTTGTTCGCAGCCAGTATGCGGGCATCGCCAATCCCTCGATTCAGATCTCCGTGAACGTTCTCCCGACGCAGCTGCAGAATGAGACGATCACCAAGCAGTTCTGCAAACGGCTGTTCGTGCTCCGCTTCGATCGAACGCCTTCGGTGTTGGCCGTCCAGTACATCAGCGTCGTCGAGTCGACGGCAACGATCGTGCTGAACGAAAGCGCGCTTCACGCCAAGCGATTCTCTCTGAACGAGATTCTGCTCATCGAGTCAGCGCGTGACCGGTCCCAGTTTCTCCGAATCGATACGTATTCGTACGAGGAGCTGCCGCCTCCGGGTCCCGAGGAACCGCCGCCATTCTGAAGCAAGAGCCCCCGATCAACTGATCGAGGGCTCCTTCGTTATTTGGCCGGATTTATTGGCTTTTTTCCCGATAACACCGCAATGATATTTCGTGCAGCAACTGTACTCATTGCTTCGCGCGCTTCAATCGTCGCGCTTGCCGTATGCGGAGTCAAGATGACATTCGAAAATTGTTTCAACGCGAGTTTATCCGTGAGATCGCAATCAATCGCCGGTTCGCATTCGAACACATCTAGTGCGGCTCCGGCAATTATATTCTTGCTCAACGCAACAAGCAGCGCCTTCTCATCTACGACCGGACCGCGCGCCGTGTTCACAAGAAACGCCGTCTTCTTCATCAGATTAAATTGCTTCGTAGAAATCAGATGTCGTGTCGAAGGAAGAAGAGGGACATGAAGCGAAACGAAATCGGAAATCTTCAAAAGTTTTTCCATCGTCACATGTTTTGCTCCGAATTCTTTTTCAAAATCCGTATTGCGTTGCATGTCGGTGTAAACGCATTTCATGCCAAATCCGTGTACGGCCTTTTTTGCGAGCGATGCTCCAATACGTCCAAGTCCGATCACGCCTAGCGTCTTGTTTTCAATATCAGTTCCAATCAAAAGATTGGGTGACCAGCCCTTATATTTTCCCGTCTTGGCAAATGCATCAGACTCCGGAATGCGATGCGCAAGCGAGAGGATGAGAGCAAATGCATGTTCTGCCACGGATCGATTCACCGCCTCCGAAGGCGTGTTCGTTACGATAATTCCGCGGTCCTTAGCGGCTTTTAGGTCAATATTGTCGAATCCAACCGCATAGTTGGCGATAATTTTGAGCTGACTGCCGGCCGTATCCATCACCTCGGCATCGACCTTATCCGTCAGCAAGGACAGGAGCGCGTCCACACCTTTCACGCGTTGTAATAACTCCTTGCGTCCGATAACTTCATCTTTCTCAAAAACAGATACCTGATACTTTTTGGCTTTCAAAAGTTTGATACCGCTATCGGCAAATGGTCGTGTAACAAAGATGCGAGGCATATGCCCCGCATCTTACACTATGCGTTTCGTTTTGATCCAAGGACATGTACGGCAGCCAATTTGAGAATTGGGAGCAATGCATTCACGACAAGCAAAAGTAAAATCTGTTTTGGCACTACGCCGAGCGATCCAAAAAAACGTTCACCGATAAAAAGCGCCAACGTGTTATTCATGTACAGCATACAAAGCGAAACGGTCATGCGATCCGACGTTGATCGCCACGGCGTGATGGAAAAAGCGATCCACGTCATGACTCCAAGTAGCCCCATCGACACCAACATCATCCACGCGTCATGCATGGTGAACGTAATTCCGGCTCCTCCCTGTGTGCTCGCAACGATTCCGGTGATCAAAATACCAAAAGCAAGCACCGATAAATTTCTCCATACGCCATCGAGCTTTTCGACGTTTTTTTGTGCCGCACGCTTCACGAGCATCGCCAAAACGAACGGAATAACGATGGTAAGAAAGAGAGAAAAGAACATGCGCACGACATCAATCTCTACGCTTTGGCCAATCGCAATTTTTGTAACAAGTGGAATCGTAAATGGAGCAAGCAAAGACGTCATCATGGTGATCACAAGCGCAAGCGAAGTCTTGCCTCCAAAGAATTCCGCCATAAGTGCAATGGTCATTCCTGTCGGCATCGCTCCCAAGATCAAAAGTGC
>CAZYKJ010000046.1:0-3603 GCA_964648065.1 uncultured Gammaproteobacteria bacterium | reverse complement strand
ACCATTCACGCGACAAAAATGAAGTCGGAAACCAAAGCGCAAACGGCATGACAATCAACATATACAGCGCAGTGATCAGAAGAAGTTTCCAATCCTTCGCATACGACATCACTTCCGAAAGCGAGAGGCGCAAACTGGAAAAGAAAAAAACGAGAATCAACAATTGTGTCGAATACGCATTCAAAAACTTTAGCGGCTCGGGAAAAATAAGTCCGAGAACAATGCCGACAAAAATCACCAAAATCTGATTTTCGGTCAAAAGTCGCCGAATATTGGGGATAATCGACATGTTTACAGGGGAAACTTGCTGAGAATTCCGGACTTGGCACCCATATGCGTAACCACGCCAAGCGCATTCATCAATCCGACGCGCAATGCATCATCCATGTCATGTCCTTTGATCATCGCGCCGACAAATCCGCTCCCAAACGCATCACCGGCTCCTGTTGTATTCAAACGCCTTCCTTTCAGCGCCGGCGCAAACAAAGTTGCGCCATGTGATCGAACGTATGCTCCATGCTTTCCTGCTGTCACAACGAGCGCTTGTTTTGGAATTTTTCCAACCTTGTCCAAAACCTTTTCTATAAAACGCGGCGGCAAACTCGCGAGCATTCCCGCTTCTTCTTTATTCAAAATTAACACGTCTGTCTGTTTGATATACGCACGCAATTTGTTGATTCCCAATTCCAATTCTGCATTTCCCGGATTCCAGGCGACGCGCGCTTTCATCTTTTCCGCCATCGTAAAAATCGATTTCAATGCCTTCACATCTCCTCCAACTGATGTCAGATAAATCCACTTCGTCTTAAATGGATGACCGATTAAACCCTTGCCATTCCAGGGGAAACGCGTTGCATCCAAATGTTGTGCAGCTCCGCGATGCGTCAAAATTCCACGAAAGCCTTCTCCCGAAACCAAAATAATTGAGTACGCCGTTTTCTCATTTTTGTCGCGCTGAATTCCTTTCACATCAACTCGCTCAGCTTTCAACTGACGAATAATTCCATCGCCAACTTCATCCATTCCCACACGCGAGAAGCAACCCGTCTTCAATCCAAAATGCGCAAACGTGACAGCAGCATTCGTTGCTCCACCGCCTGTCGCAAAAACTAATTCATCAATTCCCAATTTTGATCCAAGCGGAATGCAAGCATCAATTCCATCCGGTGCACTTCCATCATTCCTCTCGATCCAACCCTTGCTCTTCACAAAAACATCCTGCGTCGCAGAACCAATTGTGATGACGTCGAACCGAGGCATGCGGACATTCTACCATTTCTTCGACCATAACCCACCCTGCCCCTCCCTTCTTCGATGGAGGGTTGTCCGAATGACCCGCCATACGATTGCCAATCGAGGAACGCAGTTCTGGCGGCGCCGGGAGCGTAGAGGGTGTTGCGCAACACCCTTTGCGGATCCACCGCAAAGCGGGGGAGACAACGGTTCGCCTTCGCTAACCTTAGCCCCCTCCATTCTTAGCCAATTCATATTTCAGTGATTTCCCAAATCCATTTCTGTCACTTTCAAGCAACGAAGCCATTTTTATTGCGCTAACCCTAGCCAATAAACATGTTCATTTAGCTTGACAAAATAGGCTATTTGTGCTATATTATATGGTCAGTATTGGAATGGGTTCGTCGCCATTTCGACAACAAAACAGCAAAAAGACGCGACATCCTCGCGTCCTTTTGCTGACCGATCAGCAATTTCGCTGGTCGGGAAAGATGGAGGTTCTCATGAACGACAACAATCGCGAAGGTTCGTTGTTCCAGCTCGGCGTTCAGATTCTGCTGATCTCGTCCTTGCTCGGCATGTTCGCGGGCATCGCGCTCGCAGACGAGCTCAACAGCTCGCACGACGACGCGCGCGTCGAGGTCTTCACCTACGGCGAGACCGAGACCTTCGTCGACGGCGACACGACCATCACGGTCGAGCCCGCCACGATGAAGCTCTACAACTAGCTCCTTCCGGTGTGCCCCTGCACCAAACAAAAACTTCTCAGGGGACTCTTCTCGGACCCATCACAACGTGTGGTGGCTCCAAGCTGGAGGTAGAAATGACGAATCTTCAGAGCGATCTTCCCGAGAATCACTTCCGCGTCCCCATCTCCTACACGCTCAAAACCAAGAGCGAGCTCAAGCGCGAGTTCGACTGGGTCTCCGATTGGTACGATCGCCGTCCGCGGAAGCGTCACAGGTCCTGCAGGGGCATCGACACGACCGATGGTGAACGCGTACTCTTCCTTGCCGAGGTTCCCGAGGAGTTCATCGGAATGATGAACGACCGCGACAAGCTCGCCCTGCACTTCGACCGTCTCGGTTACCGTTTTGCCATCGAGGAAGAGGTTGTCGCCTTTGCCAAGGCTCACCCCGATCTCCAGCGCGAGAAATACATCCTCGCGCTCGGCTCGTCCGTGCTTCACGTCGGCAGCTACTTCGTCGTAATGATTTGCGGGGGTAGCAGCGCTCGCGGTCTCGGCCGCATCCTGCTCAGCCGTGGTTTGGACGAGGACGGCCGGCTGCTCCTCGTTCGTAAGTAGCACGTTCCTTCTTACCTTCCTGAAGCCGCGGCCCCGTCACTCGTCTCGACGCTGCCGCCCTCTTCTTGGACTTCTGACTAAACTCGCAACAACGCGAGAGGTCGGAGGCCAAAGCTGGAGGTTCCTCATGAATCAGCTGGTCGCAACCGACATGTTCCTGTTGATGATCGACGGCGTGAACCAGTTCTCGCCGACTGATCTCGACTTCCTGCGCGAGCAGGTCCGGCAGTCCGTCCCGCGCATCGCCGCGCTCGGCAACTGGCCCGCGTACATCGACGGCGAGAAGTCGCTTGTCTCGCGCGTGCCGACCATGCTCGAGACCGCCCACGGCTTCGACGCCGGCATCGCCTGCGCGCTCAACATGATCCCGGCCGAGAAGCAGAAGCTCTCGGCGATCCTGCACGCCGCCTACACCGAGGCGGCGGTCGAGCAGGTGCGGCGCGAGGGCGAGGATCTCAACCCCGAGTCGGAAACGACATGGTGGCTCGCAGCCTGCAGCATCTGCGAGGAGGGGAGGATCAGTTCCGACGCCTTCCTCGATCAGCTGCACGCATTCCGTGCGCTCACCCACGACAGCTTCGAGCGTGTTCGTGCGGCGGGTCGCACGCTCGCCTCGATGCGTACGAGCTACGTGCTCATGGACGGCATCCCGCTCATCACCAAGGATGGCGGCCTGCAGGGCGCCTACATCAGCGGCTACGACTGGGGCGTCCAGTACAACGAGGCCTACGGCCTCTTCTTCATCGGCACCTTCCGCGAGTCGCTCGGCCTCGAGGACTTCCCGTTCTCCAAGCGAGTCGACACGCAGAACCGCCCCATGAGCGGACCCGTCCACGGCTCGCGGCAGTTCGTGAAGGCCAGCTCCATCCAGGAGCTCGAGGCCATCACGCGCTTCGTCCGCGACCACCTCGGCCCGCCCAAGAAGTAGCACGTTTGCCCGCAAGGGCATCTCTGGAGTCCGACCGTTACCAAACGCGTCGGACCTCCTCTCCGCCTTCCGACCATTTTGATCGGAGGCCGAAGATGGAGAAAGAAAATTGATGGACATCCGAAAGTATCTGATC
>CAZYKJ010000045.1:0-6348 GCA_964648065.1 uncultured Gammaproteobacteria bacterium | reverse complement strand
TTGTTCTTTTCACCACCGGCAACGCGCGGGTAGTTGGCAGGGGAGAGCTGGGAAACCGGGACGAAGGCCGGGACATTCTCGACGCGCGTGATGAGACCGCCCTTGTTGGCGTCCAAAATTTTGACGTTGAGAACCGTGCCTGCCGTGAGCAACTCTTTGATCTTGTCCCAGGAGCGGCGGCGTCCGGCGCCCTTGAGCGAGAGTTCGAGTTCGCCGAATTCGTTATCGAGTTCGATGACCGATGCCTCGATTTCGTCGCCGATGCGGAGATCGAGATGCTTGTCGAGTTCCGGACCGCGAATCAAACCGATGGCGAGACCGCCAACGTCGACGCGGATTTCATTGCGGCCAACGGCGATGACAACGCCTTTGACGGTTTCACCAACTTGCGGGTAGGCGACGGTGCTTGTCTCGAGCAATTTGCCGAGAACAGAAGTGTCTTTAATAGCGGACATAAGAATGAAAAACGACAGGCGGTTACTGAACACCGAAGCCTGTCGTATTTGGCTTGATTATCAGCCCCGGAAGTCTTCCTCCAGAGCTTGTCTGCCGCGGCTAAGTCGCCCGGACCAGACATTGAATAATGGTGTCAGTTGGCGGAATCTTAGAGAATTCCACGGTTTTGGTCAAGAGGTGGTATTCTATAGCCCATGGATCGCCACTTGAACCTTCATGACAGCCGCGCGGTGGCTGATTTTATGGAATCGGTGATTGAGTTTTTGCCCGAGAAAGACCGCAAGCCGTATCAACAGATGATCGATGCCGTACATGCCGGAGAGAAGGTTTCGCGTGAGCGATTGGCGGAATCGGCAAAGAATATCGGGGCCGTGACTTGGCCGATGCGGCGGGCTATCGATCATTTTTTGAATTCGGTTGGATCGGAGTTGGAGTGGGAGGCGGTGATGGAGCAGACGCGTCCGGCCACGGCTTTGCTTTTGAAGAGATTGCGACGAAATCTTGCGGAAACGGCTTCTTTGAATGAAGCGCTGGCTTCGACGGATGCGCAATATGCGATTGGGTCGGATCAGGAGATCGAGATTAGCATGCTGCGCGAGGAGGTGCGTTATTCTTTATATGAGACGCATCGCGAGGCCTTGGAGCCGATTATTGAAGAGAATTCCGTGGAGCTCGAGGCGATTAAGAAGCGTTTGAAGAAATTAAGAGATCAGGCATCGGAGACGGAGGATGCGGCGACTCGGGAGCGTGTATTGGATACGCGCGCGCGACGAGAGGACCGATTGTATTTTGGAGGCGAGGCTATGATGCTTGAGGCTCTGGATGCCGAGCTGCATTTTGATGGGGAGGATTCACAGGGAGAGAAAGGCGGCGAATGATCTGCTCTGCTGCGGAATCGAAGTTTTGGATTTTGGACGTTGTTCGATAGCGGGAAGGGTCGGCAATCACATTGGATACAGCTTGTATCCAATGTTGTGTTTTGGCCGGGGAGGCAAAGAGGGTGCCTTGCGGCGCCGTCTCGGGGAGAGCGCCAGCCGTTGAAGCGATGCATGGCGTTCCAAAACGTGCGGCTTCGTGAAGCGGTAAACCAAAACCTTCGTACCAACTTGGATAAAGAAAGACGAGTGCGTCGCGATAGAGTGTCGCAAGTTCTTCGTCGGAGATGTTGTCGTATGGTTTTTCGCCAACGAGTTTTAGTTCGATCTTCGTTTCCTGCGCAACTTGTTTCGCGAGCGATGTGTTTTTGCGCGGATCGCTCGAACCCAAAGCTAAAAGGTATTTTTTTTGAATGGATGATGGGTTGGGTTCGGCGTGAAATGTCGGATCGATTCCCATTGGAATGACGGTGATTCGATCGGATGGAATATCGAGGAGACGCGTGATGTCGCGTTTGGTTGTTTCGGAGACGGCGAAAATGAAGCGGGCGTTTCGAATTTGTTTTTTTGCTCCGATCACGCGATGCCAGAGGCGGGATTTCCAGGTGAACCAGCGTGGCTCGATCAGGAATGAAAGATCGTGGATGAGGATAGCGTAAGGGAGTTTTGGTTTGCGGCCTAGCCAGCCAAGGTTAGGCAAGAAAAGGAGATCGGAGGGAGTTTTGTTGAAGATGCGATCGAAGCTCGTGAGATGAAGGAAGAACAAAATCGAGAGGATTTTGTTTGGCCATGAGCAACGCTGGTCGGCTCTCGGATTTTTTTGTGCGCCCGTCGAAGCGACGATGATTTTTGTTTGCGACGAAGTGCGTCGAAGTGCGTCGAGTAGTCCTTGGGTGACGCGTTTTACTCCGCCGGATTTTGCGTCGGCGAGTGGACGGCCGTCGAACAGGATTGTCATACGATGCGTTCGCTCCATGCTTGCCCGATGCGCTCTTTCATCTTGTTCAAGAAAAAAGTTTTACCGAAGGTTTCGGCATGTGCGCGGATTTTTCTCGGATCAAAATGCGTCGGATCAAAACGGATCGCGGCGTTTCCGATATCTTCCCAGGTTTGAACTTCAAAAAATTTTCCGGTAATGCCGTCGAGAACGGTTTCGGCGGCGCCGCCTTGTCCGAAGGCGATGATCGGACGGCCGGCGGCCATGGCCTCGACGGCTGTGATTCCGAAGTCTTCGATTTGTGGATGGAGGAACGCAATAGCTTCCCGGAATAGTCCGATTTTTTGTTCATCACTCACGTGGCCGAGGAATTCGGTTTTGGATCCGGCCATCTTGCGGAGCTTGTCGAACTCGGGGCCGATGCCGAAGATTTTAAGCGGCAAGTTTAACTTGGCGAAGGCGCGGACGACGAGGTCGAAGCGTTTGTAGGGGACGAGGCGGCCGCCGGTGAGCCAGTAGGTTCCGGGTTTGGTCGAGAATGGGATGCGTTCGATGTCCACGGGAGGCGGAATTACCTCGGAGCTGCGACCGTAGAATCTTCGGATGCGGGCTTGGGAGGTGCGACTATTGGTCAGCAGGAGATCGGGACGGCCGGCGGCGAGATGATCCCATTGGCGGAGATGATGGAGATAGGCGGGAAGGATACGTTTTATCAGGAATGGGCGAGGCGTGTCATTTACATAATCCAAACGTTCTTGCCACAGAAAGCGTGTCGGTGTGTGGAGATAGCAGACGTGAAGGGATTCGGGCGTTGCAATTACGCCTTTGGCGAAACTGGAAGAAGACGAGAGCACCAAGTCATAGCCGGACAAGTCAAAAGACTCGACAGCTTCGGGCATGAGCGGCAAATACCATTGATAGTGGCGGCGGGCAAAGGGGAGTTTATTGAGGCGGCTTGGGCGGATGTCGGCGTCTTTGAAGCCGATATGGGTGCGTTCTTTGTCGTGGAAGAGCGTAAAAATCGGGGCGCGCGGATAGAGCTCGTGCAGGGCGAGGAGCACGCGTTCGGCGCCGCCGTCTTGTACCAAATAGTCGTGGACGAGCGCGACGCGACGCGGTTCATTCCGCGTTTCGATTCGGTGGGGCGCCGGTACCACAGTCATATGCGGATTGTATGCAGAGCGCATGCTGCCTGCACGAGAGGAAGTCAAGAGTCGAACGTGGTAGAATAGACCTAATCCATGCGACGTTTGGACCTTGGCTTTGCGGCCTTGCTGCTGCCGCTTGATTTCTTCGCCCTTCTTGGCGCGGCGGGTTCGGCGTATGCCCTTCGTTTTTCCAAATATTTTACGGACTTGCGACCGATTATCACGGACATTCCATTTTCGGAATACATGGCGACCGCGGCCATTTTTGCCGGGATTTGGATGCTGCTGTTTGCCTTAGCCGGCTTGTACACGCTTCGACCACGACGATTCTGGTCGACATTGGGACGTATTTTTCTTGCGAGTACGGCTGGCATCATGATCGTGATTGCGAGCGTGTTTTTTACGAGAAGTCTCGACACATCGCGCTTTGTCATCTTGGCGGTTTGGGGATTTGCGATTGTGTATGTGACGATGGGCAGATTGATTCTGCGCTTTTTGCGACGGAGCATGCTCAAGGCGCGCATGGGACATGAGCAGATTGCGCTTATCGGATCTTCGCAGGCGGCCTTGGATATCGCGGCATTGTATAAGAAGCATCCGGAACTTGGATGGACCGTGGTCAAGCAATTCAAGAATTGGAATGATGCGACCAAGAAGACACTGCGAGATTTGGCGAGCAAGCATAAAATCGACACGATACTGTTGGCGGAACCGGAGCTCAATCGAACTGACGCGCTCGATATCATCGCTTTGGCTGAAGAGTTTCATATCAATTTCCGCTATCTCGCGGACTTGTTCTCGGCGACATTTACCAATGTCGAGATGGATACATTTGGCGGTATTCCGGTGATTAGCGTGAAGCGTACGAAGCTGGACGGTTGGGGCCGTATTTTCAAACGTTTATTCGACTTGGTGGTTTCGACGATCTTGTTGATCATTTTGTCACCGATCATGTTGATTACGGCGATTGCGATCAAGATTGATTCGCGCGGAAAGATTCTGTATTCGTCGGAAAAGGGGAAGCCGGTGATGCGTGTTGGCGAGCATGGAAAACTGTTTCACTATTACAAATTCCGTTCGATGCATCCGGATGTGCATGCGCTTCGTTACAATGAGTTGTCCGAGTTGGATACACGCAAAGGACCGCTCGTGAAAATCCAGAATGATCCGCGTGTGACGCGTGTTGGCCGATTTATTCGCAAATGGTCTATCGACGAGTTTCCGGAATTCTTTCTTGTGTTCCTCGGCCGCATGAGTTTGGTCGGGCCGCGTCCGCATTTACCGGAAGAGGTGGCGCGCTATGAAACGCATCAACGTCGCGTGCTGGCGATCAAGCCGGGGATTACGGGATTGGCACAGACGAGCGGACGATCGAATTTGAACTTTGATGATGAAGTGCGATTGGATGCGTGGTATATCGAGAATTGGTCGCCGTGGCTTGATTTGTACATTCTCTTGAAGACGCCTGCGGCAGTATTGTTTAAGAAAGCCGGGGATTAAGAAACGGAAACCCCTCCATCGAGATTGATGGAGGGGTTTTTGTCAGAGGAGGCGACAACCTTGGATTTGGGAGCGATAGACCGAGACTTTGGAGCTGCCCTTTTTGTCCGGCTGGAAGATGATGTCCTCGCCGCCGCCGAAGAAGTCGAGCGTGTCGTCGATGTCCTCGCTGTATTGCAGAGAGCCGGGTTGTCCGCCCTTGGCGATGGGTGCGGGCTCTTGATACGGAGGAATGTCGAAGAGGCAGTAGGGTTTTTCTTCGAGGATGTTCTGCTTGGCCAGCTTGAAGCCGCTCATGCGCGCGTTCTGGAGAATGCGGAGCACATCGTCGAAGTTGAGAGCGGCTGCTCGGATCGCCTGCGTCTCGAGCTTGGAGACGATGTTCATGGCAAAGACGGGGCTCGGGACTCCGGATGCGTAGACGAAGATGTCGACGCGCGAGAGCTGGACGGTGCCCGCGATGATCTCCAGATACTTGAGGCCGTCCTTTTTGAGACCTCGTTGAAGCGTTCCGGGGAGGAGATGTAGGTCGCTGGCTTTGACCGTGCGCTCGAACATCTCGGTCATGCACTCGATGAGAAAGAGCGTGAGAGTCTTGTCGTCGATTTCCATCGATAACCTCGCCTCTGTCTTGTCACGAAAAATCGATTTTGTCAATGGTTTTGCGACACTTGGACAATCATGTCACAATCCTGTCTATGGCCAAGCTTTCAACGCATTTGCGAACGTATCTTGAGCATTTGGAAGTGGAGCGCGGACGATCGGCGCTCACGATTCGCAATTATGATTTTTATTTGCGTCGTTTTATTGATTGGACCAAGGATCCGGAGCCGGATCAGGTTGATCAGGACATGGTCCACAACTATCGTTTGTTTTTGAATCGTTCGGAGGGACGAGGAGAGGCGACCACGATGCGCAAGAGTACGCAGAATTATCATTTGATTGCGCTTCGATCATTTCTAAAATTTTTGGCAAAGCGCGACATCAAGACATTGGCGCCTGAGAAAATTGATTTGGCGAAACAGGGAAGCCGCGATGTTTCGTTTTTGGATTCTTCGGACCTACCGCGTTTGCTTGAAGCGCCGGATAAGACGGATGCACAGCCGATTGTGAAAGCGCGCGACAAAGCGATTCTCGAATTGTTTTTCTCGACGGGCATGCGCGTGTCCGAACTTGCGAATTTGAAAATCAATCAAATCAATTTGGAGCGCGAGGAATTTACGGTGCGCGGAAAAGGCGACAAGACGCGCGTTGTGTTTTTGTCGCAACAATCGCGACATGCATTGAAGAATTATCTTGGCATGAGAAAAGATGAAGCGCCATATTTGTTTGTGCGGCATGATCGAGCCAAGTCGGGATTGAAAGAAGTTGGTGCGCTCACGCCAAGATCTATCGAGAGATTGGTGCATCATTATTCTGTTGTTGCCGGAAT
>CAZYKJ010000044.1:5273-6356 GCA_964648065.1 uncultured Gammaproteobacteria bacterium | reverse complement strand
CAAGCCTTTCGATTCTTTGCATCCAACCAAGCCGAAGCCAAATGCCCCTCCAAATGATTCACGCCGATGATCCCTTTGCCGGACAACATCGCCAACACTCGTCCCGCCTCAATTCCCACTCTCAAAGCAGTAGCCAAACCCGGTCCTCTCGTAACAGCAATTGCATCAAACGCATTCAACCCCGATTTTCCAAGCGCTTCCGATATCAAAGCAACGGTCTCCGGAACATGCGATCTAGCGGCCACTTCCGGCACCACGCCGCCATACTTTTGATGAATCGGTACCTGAGAAGAAACGAGGTTTTTCTTGACCGTAACATTGTCTTTCGCCACTTCCAAAATCGAGACAGCCGTCTCGTCGCAACTCGTCTCAATACCAAGGATGCGCATCGCCTTCATGCCCGTAGAATGCCCTCTTGCCGAAGAAAAGTCGAGTGCGTAGTATCGATAGACAGAGAAGTCTTGTCATTCATTTTTCTATCTACTATGGCACACCTACAACCTGGCGACCGCGTTCCTGACGTCATCTTTAAAACCCGCGTCCGCGATGAAAGCGTCCCCGGGGAAAACCCCTATCGCTGGCAGGACCGCAGCACGGCCGACATTTTTGCCGGTAAAAAGATCGTGCTCTTTTCC
Organism: uncultured Gammaproteobacteria bacterium; assembly: GCA_964648065.1. Classification (GTDB taxonomy): domain Bacteria; phylum Patescibacteriota; class Patescibacteriia; order 2-12-FULL-60-25; family 2-12-FULL-60-25; genus CAIXDN01. The sequence continues at coordinate 5,721 of CAZYKJ010000044.1, read as the reverse complement.
TTGCCTGGCGCCTTCACGCCGACCTGCTCCTCCGTCCACGCTCCCGGCTACGAGGCCTTCTACGACGATTTCAAAAAGCTCGGCGTCGACGAAGTGATTTGTCTTTCCGTCAACGATGCCTTCGTGATGTTCAAGTGGGCCAAGGACTTGAAGATCGAAAAAGTCTTCATGCTTCCGGACGGTAATGGTGACTTCACGGAAAAAATGGGCATGCTCGTCAAGAAAACCAATCTCGGCTTTGGCGACCGTTCCTGGCGCTACAGCATGTTTGTCGACGACGGCGTCATCAAGCAGATGTTCGTCGAACCAGGCTTCATGGACGATTGCCCGACAGATCCGTTTGAAGTATCGGATGCGCAAACCATGATGAATTATCTGAAAGAACAAAACGCATAAAGACAAATCAAAACACCCCCGCATTGCGGGGGTGTTTTGTATGGTAGCTCCT
>CAZYKJ010000044.1:0-5263 GCA_964648065.1 uncultured Gammaproteobacteria bacterium | reverse complement strand
GCTCCTAGGGGAGTCGAACCCCTCTTAACGGCTTGAAAAGCCGCTGTCCTAATCGATAGACGAAGGAGCCTCGCGCGGCCAAGAATAGGCCAAAACACGGCCCACGTCAAGCAAACCACCTTTGTCTTTCGATATCATTAGCGATAATATAAACCAAATTATGCGCTTTGAGACTATCGGAAATGCAACAATTATCGCCTACGAAGGCGACAAACCTGTTCTGGCAACTGACCCATGGATTCAAGGAAGCGCCTATTTTGGAAGCTGGAAATTGAGCCATGAAATCCCCCAAGCCCAGCTCGATGCGATCAAATCCGCCAAATATGTATGGTTTTCACATGGTCATCCGGATCATATTAACGCCGAATCCTTGCTCGCCCTCTCCGACCGAACCATCCTTCTCCCCGATCATGTCGGCGGCCGAATGAAGAAAGATCTCACCGAACAAGGCTTGAATGTCCAAGTTCTCCCGGAACGAACCTGGGTTCAGCTCTCGGAACATATCCGCGTCATGTGCGTCTCCGACTACAATCAAGACGCGCTTCTCTTGATCGATGTAAACGGCCGACTTGTTGCAAACTTCAATGACGGCAATGCACTCGGGTCAGAATCCTTCGTCAAAAAAATCATCAAACAATTCCCGCGCTCCTTCATGCTGCGACTGTTCAGCTACGGCGACGCCGACATGATCAATTATTTTTTGGAAGACGGCACGCGCATTCTCCCTCCCGCCGCCCAAAAACGCCCCGTCGGTCCGATCATGCAGGGCTATGCTGAAATGTACGGCGTCACCGATGTCATCCCCTTTAGTTGCTTCCACACCTATCAACGCAAAGACAGCGACTGGGTCAATGAGTACATCACGCCGATGGAAGCATTTTCACAAGGATTCACATCGACAAAGGTCCGGCTCTTGCCAGCCTTCATCAGCTACGACTGCGTCACCGATCAATACAAAGAGTTGCATCCGCCCGTCTCTAAGCGCGAACTCATCGATCCATCCGTCTTCGGCGATGATTGGAGCGAGCAACTCACTCCGGACGAAGAACGCGAGATACGCGCCTATTTTTTGCGTATGGAAGCCTTGCGAGGCGGTGTCGATCGCATTGTCTTACGCGTCGGCGGAAAAGAAACCGCCATCGACATCACCAACACAAACAAGCAAAACAGACGCATCGTCTACTTTGATGTTCCCCGCGGATCGCTCCTGACCGCCATTCGCTATGAGGTCTTCGACGATCTCTTGATTGGCAACTTCATGAAGACAACGCTTGTCGGCGACTGGCCGGCTTCGCGATTGTACCCGCATTTCAATCCCCTCGTTGGTAAATACGCGGATAACGGAAAAGCCTATACAAAACAGGATTTGCAAGCGTATTTTAACGCCTACAAATCCCGTGCTCCCTTTGATTTTACCTTCCATCGTTTGCAGCAGCGCTCCATCCAAACGTTCCGCAATGTAGTCAGCCCGCAAAGCCCCGCCTTCGTTTTCGGTAAGCGAACGTACTTTGCGATCAAGAAACATTTTTAGCTTGACGCCACTCCTCAATTTTTTTGTGATCGCCGGACATGAGCACCTTCGGCACCTTCCATTTCTTATACACCTCCGGCCGCGTGTACTGCGGAAAGCTTCCATGCACCTCTTCCAACGATTCACCCTTTCCAAGCACGCCCGGAATATGACGCACAACCGCATCTGTCATCACCATCGCAGCAAGCTCCCCTCCCGTTAAAACATAAGGCCCAATGGACAATTCCTCATCCGCCAGATGTTCTGCGACACGCTCATCAACACCCTCATAACGTCCGCACAAAAACACCAGACGATCATACTTCGCCAAACGCTTGGCATCCTCCTGCGTAAACACCTTGCCACGCGCACTCGTCAAAATCACACGAGACTTCTTTTTCAATTTCAATGACTTCAACGCCTTATCGAACGGCTGTACCTGCATCACCATTCCAGGACCTCCTCCGAACGGCTTGTCATCGACTTTATGATGTTTGTCCGTCGTCCACTTGCGCAGCTGATGCACCTTGATCGTCACCTTTTTACTTTTCTGCGCACGGCCCAAAATGGAGCCGTTGGTATACGGCTCCACCATTTCGGGAAAAATTGTGAGAATGTCGACGCGCATTAGATACCGAGGTCGGCCAAGTCGTCATCGGAGACCAAACCGGCATCACCGTGTACGCGCGGCTTCGGTCGATCGCCTCCCATCGGAGCATCCATCGACTCGCCCATCGCAACACCCTTCTTTTCCTGGTGCTGGCGGCGCATTTCCTCCGGCTCGTAAATCAACATGCTGACACGAGCGTCTTCCTTGGCGCCAACGATTTTGAGCAAGATACGGAGCGCGCGGGCCGTCTGACCCTGACGTCCGATGATATAACCCATGTCCTCCGGGTTGACGTGAAGCGTGATTTTAACGCCGCGGTCATCGATTTCACGGACGGTTTTTACGTCCTCCGGGTGATTCACAAGGGACTTCACCACGTACTCAAGAAACGCCTGATCCTTCATCATTTCGGCCATAACTTTCAGATAAGTGTTAGTAAGGAAAAGCATAGCATAAGCCAAAAAACAGGCCAATACCATGCCCCGTAAGCGATAGCTCTACGGGGTTGACGTTTTTCGCTTAAGTCTGTAATCTTTCGCCCATGCTCTCCGGGCTCTCTTCTGGCGAAGGATCCCACTTCTAGAACCATTAACCCTCTCAACTCCTCATGTTAACCATCCGTCTCACCCGCGTAGGCAAGCGCAAGCAGCCGACCTACCGCGTGATTGTCTCCGAAAAAGGCCGCGACCCGTGGGGTAAGGCTCTCGAATATCTCGGCACCTACAACCCGCGCACCCAGCCAACCACGGTCGAACTCAACAAAGAGCGTATCGAATACTGGATCAGCAAGGGCGCCCAAGCATCTGACACCATGCGCAATCTCTTGATTGACCAGGGTATCATCAAAGGCGACAAGGCCCGCCTCGCCAACATTTCCAAGCGCCGCAAGGAAAAGATGGATAAGAAAAAAGCCGCCGCTTAATCGCGACAAAAAAACTCTCCGCCAATCGGAGAGTTTTTTTATTTACCGCGAAGTTTTTCTACATCCGCAAAGTCCACCGACAAAAGTTGTGATACGCCATCATCCCCCATGGTCACGCCGTACAGCACCGAAGCCTGCATCATGGTCGCACGATTATGCGTAACAACAACGAACTGCGTCTTGTCCGCAAGCGATCCGATAATCTCCGCAAATTTACGCGAGTTACTTTCATCCAAAGCCGCATCCACTTCGTCGAGTACAACGAATGGCGAAGGATTTGTCGCCATAATCGCACAGATCAATGCGATAGATGTGAGCGCGCGTTCACCTCCGGACAGCAACGCAATATTCTTGAAACGCTTCCCCGGAGGCGTGGCCTGAATGTCGACACCGGCGACTTCACCCTCTTTCGGCTGCGAAATAATATTCCCTTCCTCATCTGTTTCCGGCTCAGGTTCAACCTCAATCAACTTTGCTTCACCTCCAACGAAAAGCTTCTTGAAATACGTCGTAAACTCGCGATTTAATTTCTGGAAAGCCGTGGCACTGCGCTCGCGAATCGTCGTATCCAATTCCTCAACAACCGTGTCCAATGCCTGAATTCCCGATCGCAAATCCTCAACCTGCTTGGACAAAAACTCAAAACGTTCTTTCGTTTCTCCATGTTCCTTAATCGTCTCCGGATCAATGCCCCCAATCCATTCCAATTGCGAACGCAATTTCTGCAAGCGCGATTGTGCATCTCCACCCGGAACATCGCCGACGGATTTCGCAAGTTTTTCGAGATCCGTCTCCAAAGCCGGCGCATGCAAACGAAGGTCGGCGAGGATGCCGTCGCGTCGCGTTTCCAAACGGGCAAGCTCGATAGAAGCCTCGCCTGCCTTGCTCGATGCGCCCTGCGCCTCCATGCGTTTCTGCGACAATTGATGCTGGGTGCTAAAAATATCCGAGCGCTTGCTATCCTCGTTTTTCTTCCAATTTTCCAAGTCCGCATTCGCTTTCACGGTCCGTTCCGCCAAGTCGGCAAGACTCGAAGCAATGCTCGCCAACTCCTTCTCCATCGCCGGATCCGTCGCTTCTTCCTTCGTCGGTTCCGGTGCCGGACGCTGAAGCTTCCCAGCCAAATCCGTACTCGAAGCACGCAGCTCCGTCGCCATTTTCTTAATCTTCACAAGATCCGGCTTCGCCTTCTCCAATTCCTCATGAAGCGCATCATGCTTCTCCTTCAAAGACTCGATCGTTTCAATGATTTTCGAAAGCGGCAAAGGAGACCAAGGCTTCTCCGCTCGTACAGCCGCCACAGCTTTCTTGGTTTCCAGTTTTAACTCGCGCTCGCGCAAAGCCGAACGTTCCGCAGACAATTCATCCAGCTTCTGGCGTAACGCATCAAAACCATCGGACTTAGGCGTCGTCTTTTCAAGTTCGGCAAGCTTTGCTTCCAAAACCTTTGCTTCTTGCTCTAAGGCCGCTTCCGAAGACTTGGCTTGATGCAAGCGCGTCTGAGCTGACGTAATACCTTCCGAGATCTGTCTCCATTCATTTCCATACACCGCTCGCTCTAATGCATGAAGCTCCTGCTCAAGGATCTCGCGCTCGGCTAAACGTTTGACCTGTTTTTCTAATGTCTGCAACCGCGGCCCGATTTCATGCAACAACGAATCCGTTTGCGCCAAATTCTTTTTGCTTTCATCGATTTTATTCAACGCATTCTGTCGCTTGAGCTGAAACGGCTTCAATCCAAACGCTTCATCAAAAAATTCCTTGCGTTCCGATGGACTCGCAACCAACACATGATCAATCATGCCCTGACCAATCACCGAATACGTGCGCTGACCAATTCCCGCTTGCGCAAGCAACAGCGACACATCCTGCAAACGCGCACTCTGTCGATTCACTTCATATTCCGATTGCCCATCGCGATACAAGCGTCGCGTCACGGCAATTTCGCCAACATCCAAACCCGTACGATCATCGCCTTCGTTTTCCAAAACCATGGTTGCTTCCGCAAAACCGCTACGCGCACGTTTCTCGGAACCGGAAAAAATCACGTCCTCGGACTTCTTGCCGCGCAAAAGCTTCAAACTCTGCTCGCCCATCACCCAACGAATGGCATCAGCCGCATTCGACTTACCCGATCCATTCGGCCCGACAATAGCCGTCACGCCGCGACGTCCGGACTTATCCGGCTTGAATTCCAAGACAGTTTTCTGGGCAAAGGTCT
>CAZYKJ010000043.1:0-6421 GCA_964648065.1 uncultured Gammaproteobacteria bacterium | reverse complement strand
TGAAGAGTGAAGATCCGGCATTGGAGGAGGCGATTCAGATGGCATTAGGCCAGCTGAATGATTTAGCGTTGGATGAATTCATGTCGAAGCGTTTGCGCAATATTATCTCGACACGTTTGCGTGACGTACGAAATACACAACAAACCAAGGATATTTTGATGCGCGATAAACCGATTGGCGGATTGGGTTTGGATGCAGATACTTCCACGAAGGCTGCCGGAATTATCGAGGCGACCTATGCGGCGAAGCATCAGGCTGTGGCAGACGAAGAGCGCAAACGCATTGAAGCCGTTCAAAGCGAGCAGAATAAAAAGATCGAAGAACGCAAGCAGCGCGAGAGCGCCGAGCATGCTGAGTGGTATAAGCAGAAAGTTTCCGGATCGAAGGGCGATGATGCCGTTGAGCAGATTCGTGAGATTATGGCCGGTAAAATCACCGCGCCGATTGTCTCAAAACCAAGCATGCAAGACGTGGCAGCGCCTGCGCGGCTTTCCGATTTGGCAGATGAGCTCAAGAACATGGACGCGGCTTCATTCCGACGACAATCAAAAGTACCCGAGCAAGCGGCAGATAAAATTTATCAAAAACTTGAAACATTGAAGCGCGAAAACTTTGAACGCTGGACAGATGGCGTGGAGGCTTGGAGATCCTCTCCTTTACAACAGATGTACCTTAAATTGATTGCCGAAAGCTTTGCCTCGGCTAAACCCGTGGCTCAATTAGTAGAAGAAAAGCGCAAAACCGACCCGAATATGCTCACGGCAGAGGAGTTGGGGGCAATTATCGCGTTGAACAGCAAGATTCAGTACTAAGATTGTGGTATAATCGAACAAATGCCCGAGAAATTCGTTGTACCGCAATTTATTGACAATGAAGATAAGATTCTCGGTCCGATTACGGTCCGCCAATTTTTGATCTGTCTCGGCGCTACCTTCATCATTTTCATCGCATATCCGATTTTTAACTTGTTATGGTTGGCGGTGCTCGCGTTTTTTACGGCTGTCATCGCCGGAACGTGCGGCTTGCTGAAGGTGAATGGCCAGCCGTTCCATTTGTTCTTTGTGAATGTACTTCAAACGATGTCGCGACCGCGTCTTCGTGTTTGGCATAAGGAATTGACCGACAATGAATTGCGCGTTTTAGCGATTAAGCCGCCGGAAGCGAAGCAGTTGATTGCAGCCGCGTCCAAGAGCCGACCTGAGTCGACTCGTCTGCGCGATTTGGCACTCACGGTAAACACGGGAGGGGTGTATAATCCGGATGAAGATGTGAATCGGTAATATGGCTACGAATAAACTTGCCGGTGCCAAGCCCGGAGTACCGTCACAGCGTTTTTTGGACGTCGCGGAAATTCGCGACGATATTGTGATTATGCGCGATGGAACCTTGCGCTGTGTGCTTTTGGTTTCAAGCATCAACTTCTCGTTGAAGTCATTGGATGAACAGAATGCCATCGTGCAGGCCTACATGCAGTTTTTGAACGGTATCGATTATCCATTGCAAGTCGTTATTCAGTCACGACGCATGAATATCGATCATTACATGAGTCAATTGGATGAAAGCGAGAAAACAATTACGAATGATTTATTGAAACGACAGATTCGCGACTATAAGGACTTCGTCAAACAATTGGTGCAGCTCGGCGACATCATGCAGAAGCGTTTTTATGTCGTTATCCAATTGAATCCGGAGACGGATAAGGGAACGGTACAAAAAGGTTTCACGCAGCGTCTCGCCGACATTTTCTCGCCGACCATTGCCGGCAAATTAACGGAAGATCGTTTCCAGAAATTGAAATTCGACTTGAGTCTGCGCATCAACCAGATTATCGGCGGATTATCGAGCATGAGTTTGAATGCGGTACAGCTCGATACGCAAAGCCTGATCGAAATGCTGTACACGGTTTATAATCCGGAATTGTTTGAAACACAGCGCATGACGGATATCGGTAAACTTCAACTCGAATAATATGGCCTTTGTCCCGGATCAAAAACCAGCTTTTGACCCTTCGTTGATCACGAAGGGTGGTGTTGGATTGCAGAAAGGTCCGTCGAAGGAGGAATTAAAGCGAAAATCCGAAGAAGAAAAAATTGCTTTGGAAGAGGAACGTATTTATCGACGCGGCGTTGCCTCGATCAAAGATCTGGTCGCTCCGGCATCCATGGTGGTTGAACCGTCTTTCCTGCGTTTGGGCGATGTCTATTGCCGTACGCTCTTTGTCGTCACCTATCCGCGCTATGTCACGGTTGGTTGGGCTTCGCCGATTATCAATTTGTCGGCTCAGCTTGATATCGCGATGTTTTTCTATCCGATTAAGGCTGATGTTGTTTTGAAACAGCTCAAGCGCAAGGTGGGTGTGCTTGAAGCGCAGATCTCGACGGATGCGCAGGCGGGAAAAGCACGCGATCCGATTTCCGAGACGGCTTTGCGCGATGTTGAACAGTTGCGCGACGATTTGACACAAGGCATCGAACACTTTTTCCAGTTCGCATTTTATTGCACGTTCTATTCCAAGGATAAGGCGGAGCTGGAACGCGTGACGTCCTCGGTAGAAAGCACATTCGCCGCCATGTTGATTTATACGCGCCGTGCGTATTTCCAAGCCGAACAGGGTTTCAACTCGACATTGCCGATTGGAAATGACGAGCTGCAGATTACGTTCAACATGAGCACGTCGCCGATTGCTTCGTCTTTCCCGTTCACGTCGGCGGAACTGACGAGCGACAGCGGTATTTTGTATGGAGTGAATCGCCACAACAATTCGCTGATCATTTTTGACCGTTTCTCCCTGCAAAATGCGAATGCGGTTGTGTTCGCGACTTCCGGTGCCGGTAAATCATATGCGGTGAAGCTCGAGATTATCCGTTCGATGATGTTGGGAGTGGATGTCATCGTTATCGACCCGGAAAGCGAATATAAACATCTTTCGGATGCGGTTGGCGGAACGTATATCAATATTTCCCTGGCTTCGAGATCAAAAATCAATCCGTTCGATTTGCCGCGTCCGACAGGCGAGGCATTCTCGGTCGAAGACATTATTCGCAGCTCGGTTATTACGATCAAAGGTTTGACGCGTTTGATGCTCGGTAAGATTACAACGGCAGAAGATTCGATCTTGGATCGTGCCTTGCTTGAAACGTATGCAAAGAAGGATATTGTGCCGGGTGCGGATCTCTCGACGGTTGAGCCGCCGATCATGCAGGACTTCCAGAGTATTTTGGAAGGAATGGAGGGAACGGCGGAACTTGTCGTGAAGCTCAAGAAATATACGGAAGGTACATTCTCCGGGCTTTTGAACTCGCCGACGACGGTGCAGATGAATAACCAGCTTGTCGTCTTCTCGGTGCGCGATTTGGAAGATGAACTGCGTCCGCTCGCGATTTACACCATCATTAACTATATTTGGAATGTGGTGCGCTCGGAACGTAAGAAGCGCATTCTGATTATCGATGAGGCCTGGTGGCTGATGCAGAACGAGGACTCCGCGAAATTCGTATTCGCCCTTGTAAAGCGCTGCCGTAAATATTTCCTCGGCATCTCGACGATTACGCAAGACGTGAATGACTTTTTGACCTCGCCTTATGGTCAGGCCATCGTGACGAACAGTTCGATGCAGCTGCTCATGAAGCAATCGCCGGCGGCTATCGACTTGGTGGCGCGAACATTCTTGCTCACGCAGTCGGAAAAGTATTTACTGCTTGAATCCGGCGTTGGTGAAGGTATTTTCTTTGCCGGAGCCAAGCATGCGGCCATTCAGATCGTCGCTTCGTATACGGAAGATCAAATCGTCACGACGAATCCGCAGCAACTCTTGAAGATCGAACAGCAAAAGAAAGAGTTTGAAGAAGCTCAGAATCCTCAAGCTGAAATCTAATCTATGAGAAATCGTATCCTGCTTGTCTTGCTGATTATCGCCGCGCTTATCGGTATTGGCGCGGTGGTATGGTTTGTTCTGCGTCCGGTTTTGCCGGCTGGTATCTTACAGCCGCCCGCATCGACGCAGCAGCCTTCGGAGAAACCATTCAATCCGACACCGGCTCTGCCTACGGCGCCCACATCAACGACTCAAACAGACTCAAACTCACCTGCAGAGCGGGAGAGACAGGCGCAAGAAGCTTTGAAACGTACTTCTCTGGACTTTGCGGCACGTCTTGGATCTTATTCGAATGCGGATAATTTTGATTCGCTGCGTGTCTTGCAGGCTTCGGTAGACACGGGACTTGCGACGAAGATGGAAGCGCTTCGCAAGAATCTTCAGGGTTCGCATCCGAATTTTGGCGCCTCTTGGGGTCAGACGACATCGGCTTTATCAGCTCAAATTGTGAGTGCTACACCGATTATCGGAACTTCGGAAGCCAAGGTGCAGGTGCAAGCACAAATCACGATTGAGTCGGCCGGATCTGCACCAGTCGTTACGCAGAATCGCGTTAATCTCACCTTCAAGAATGTCGGCAATGCTTGGATTGTCTCCGAATACGGCGTCCAACCTTTGGAGTAGCTTATTGGATTGCTTGTATCCGCCCGCTTGTATCGTCTGCCGATCAAGCGGGTTTTGGTGTTGTAAGAATTGTTTAGCAACAATACGTCCAACAACAGAACAACCGGAACATCCGGGAATTGATCGCGTGATTGTTTTAGGCTCGTACGCAGATCCGGTACTCCGTAAGCTACTGACATCCTACAAATACAATAGCGCGACATGTCTGGAAGCTAGTCTCGAGAAAGCGATTCAAAAACTTGTGCATCTGAAAGGACTGGTTTCATGGGATGCGCGTTGGACTATTTGTCCTATTCCGTCCAGTGAAAAGCATATTTTGGAACGCGGATTTGATCATACCGAACATTTAGCCGTGATCATGCAGCAAATCATTGCTTGCGAATCGAAAGTCGTATCGATACTCAAACGCGTCCGGAATAGCGAGGCGAATGCGAATTTGCCAACCGATGGAACGCGGGCGGGGAATGTGCGAGGTGCTTTTGCGACCTTGCAACGAATGGACGGACCCGTGCTATTGATCGACGATGTCTATACGACGGGCGCGACAGCGGGGGAATGCGCTCGTGTTTTGAAAGAAGCGGGTGCGAGCCGCGTAGAAGTTTTGACGCTGGCGCTTGGCGGTTAAGCCTGCTAAGGTCGGAATTCACTCATTTCAACATCTATGACTCCTATTATTGAAGCTTTGCAGTGGCGCTACGCAACAAAGATTTTTGACGCGTCCAAGAAGGTGTCGGATGACGACGTGAAGACGATTTTGGAAAGCGCCCGCTTGGCGCCGAGCTCATTCGGTATCGAGGCTTGGAAGTTCCTGGTGATCGAGAATCCGGAAGTTCGAGCCAAGCTTCGCGCTGCCGGTTATGATCAGCCGAAGATTACCGATGCATCGCATTTGATTGTTATCGCGCGCCGAACAGATGTGAAGGAACATATCGCCACGGAATTGATTGCTCGTACGGCAAAAGCTCAGGGCAAGAAGCCGGAGGATTTGGCGGGCTATCATCAGATGGTGCAGGGAAGCGCTGATCGTCTCTCGGACGATGGCGTAAAAGCCTGGGCTGCAGGCCAGACGTATATTGCCCTTGGCATGATGATGGAGACAGCGTCGATGCTCCATGTCGACAATTGCCCGATGGAGGGATTTAACAAGGATCAGGTTGATGAAATTCTTGGTTTGGGTGCGAAGAATTTGGCGTCGGTTACGATGCTGGCTATCGGTTATCGCGGCGAAGATCCGCAAGCTGCTTTGCCGAAGGTACGCCGCGACTTTGACGAAGTTATCGAGTTCGTAAAATAAGAGCTTCCTTTTGAGGCTTGGTTAGTTTCTTGATTTGCGCTTCGCGTTTCTTTGCAAAGGACGCGGAGCGCTTTCGTTCTTCCCAGACAAGAACAACCGGAAGATGACTGCGCGTATAGGCCGCGCCTTTTCCGAGGTTGTGCTTCTTGACGCGTTCCTCGACGTTATTCGAAATTCCGGTGTAGAGACTTCCGTCACCACAACGAAGAATGTAGACGGACCAACTCATTCGTATTAGTACTGAATTTCAACCTTGGTGCTGGAGGGACAGGCGGCAAATTCGCAGTTTGGACCTTGGCGGCCGACATAAGTTCCGTCCGGACATTTTTTTGCTTCCATCGTACAAGCCACAGGATTGTTCCCATTTTGAGATGGGTGATACGACAATGTGGCATTGTTCGTCATAACAAATGCGCCAAGGCCAATGATGACGGCTACGAGGATCGCGATGACAATCCAAAGCGCGTGCGTATTTTTCATATCTTTCTATTGTAGCACTTGTCGCCGCTAACGACCTGAAAAATAATAAACCGCCGATAAAGGCGGTTTATTATTTCAGCTAGTCTTTTTTGAGGCTTGAATCAAATTCCATCGTCCACTCAATGCCGTACTTGTCTCTAAACATGGCA